>JAFSET010000030.1 GCA_017435615.1 Oscillospiraceae bacterium
GCAATCTCAAAGGGAGGCTTTATTCATTCAGCTTACCAAAGGATCCGGGGAACTTTAAAATAAACATTTTTCAGGCTGGCACGGGTCCTTTGGGGTTCAGAATTTTGCTGCCTTGCATTTTGAGATTGCCACGCCAGTGTGAGCACTGGCTCGCAATGACACATCTCTGGAAGCTTTTCTCGTACATCTAACGGCTCGGCAAACCGGAACCCAGCCTATTTTATCACATCCTCACGGGGTTGACAACCGGAATGGGAAATGATATTTTATAGGTAAGTTCAAAAAAATCTTCAGGGCAGGGTGAAATTCCCGACCGGCGGTACAGTCCGCGAGCTTGTAAAAAAGCTGAATCGGTGCAATTCCGATACCGACAGTAAAGTCTGGATGGAAGAAGAATGTACAAAACATCTGCGCCCTGGGTATACTACCCAGGGCGTTTTTCAGGAGGAATATCTATGGGACAGCTACAGCAGCTTTGGCAAAGCTTTACCCAAAACCTCAGCTTTGTGCTGGTTTGCGCCGGTATCATCGCAGGACTTTACCTGTTGGCCAAGCTTTGTGAACGCAAACTTTCCGGTATGCACCGCATCAGCGCCACCCGGCGTATGACCATTATTGCCATCTGCGGCGCGCTGGCGGCAGTGCTGCATATTTTGGATTTTCCCCTTTTGTTTTTGGCACCGGAATTTTACAAGCTGGATTTCTCCGAGCTGCCAGTAATGCTTTGCGGCTTTTTCCTGGGACCCTCCGCGGCTGTGGCCTGCCAGGGACTGAAAATCCTGCTGAAGCTGCTCTTAAAGGGCACTACCACCGTATTTGTCGGTGATTTTGCCAACTTCGCCGTCGGCTGCAGCCTGGTACTGCCTGCGGTGACCGTCTACCATTTAAAAAAGACCAGGAGCTTTGCGATCCTGGGCCTGGCTGTTGGCACCGCGGTGCTGAGCGTCTTCGGCAGTGCCTTTAACGCCATTTATCTGCTGCCTAAATTCTCCCAGCTTTTCGGTCTGCCTCTGGACAGCATCATTGCCATGGGCAACGCCATCAACGGCAATATCCGGTCCCTGTCCGGCTTTGTGCTTTTGGCCGTAGCACCGCTGAACCTCATCAAGGGCCTGTCCGTCAGCCTGCTGACCTTGCTGCTGTATAAGCGCATTGCCCGGCCTTTATTTGGAAAATAAACACTCAACCTGTGGTTGAATTCTCCCCATTCAACTGCCGGTTCCTGTTTTTTACGGCTTTGGACCGCTATACTGAAGGCGAAAGGAGGACGCCAATGGATCAGATCAAAATTGGGAAATTCATTGCCCAGTGCAGAAAACAGAAAAATCTGACACAAGCGCAGTTGGCAGAAAAACTGGGTATCACCGACAGAGCGGTATCCAAATGGGAAACCGGCAAGGCAATGCCGGATTCTTCCATTATGCTGGAGCTGTGTAACATGCTTGACATCACTGTCAACGAACTACTAAGTGGGGAGGTTATTACCGTGGATAATTACAACAAGGAATTGGAAAACAACTTACTGGAAATGATCCGGCAAAAAGAGCAGTCTGACCGGCGGCTGCTGACAATGGAAATCGTCATGGGTACCGTGTGCCTGATCCCGTTGCTGGCAGCGGTATGCCTGGCAAATATGCTGCCCCTTGAAGAAGGCGTGCAGGTTCTCATCATTCTTGCCGGTCTGCTTCCGCTTCTGATTGCCACACCCTTTGCGCTCAAAATCGAGCAAAAGGCAGGCTACTATGTATGCAAATGCTGTAATCATACCTACATTCCGCAGTACAGCAAAGTTTTTTGGGCTATGCATATGGGCAGGACCCGATATATGCGCTGCCCCAAGTGCGGCAAATACTCCTGGCAAAAGAAAGTGATCAGCAAGGATTGATCCCTATGACAAAGGGGGTGCGGTAGCATAAGCTGCCGCACCCCCTGATTGTATGCCCTAAATTCTTATTATTCGAGCAGTTAGATGTATGAGAAAACCTTCCAGAAATGTGTCATTGCGAGCCAGTTCGCAAACTGGCGTGGCAATCCGTCCTCCCCGTGTCATTGCGAGCCAGTGCTCACACTGGCGTGGCAATCTCAAAATGCAAGGGTGTACAATTCTTGAACCCAAAGGACCCGTGCCAGCCTGAAAAATGTTTATTTTAAAGTTCCCCGGATCCTTTGGTAAGCTGAATGAATAAAGCCTCCCTTTGAGATTGCCACGCCGCCTTCGGCGGCTCGCAATGACAAATCGGTGGGTTTCTGCAAGGTTCAAACAGCTCTATAAACTGCAATTTTGTGATGTTTGCCTACAGGGAAAAGCCCAAACGGGCACGGGGTACCCGACATTCCTCCGGGCGAATATCCACCAGCACGATATCCGGCCCCATCCTGCGGATGCAGGACCAGGGGATCACATAATCCTCCCGGCAGCCAAACAGTCCAAACAGCCTTGGCCGGCCCGGCACTATGATGGCAACCACCTTTCCTTCGGGAAGCTCGATCCGGGCATCCGCGATAAATCCCAGCCGCCGCCCGTCATTGACACAGATCACTTCCTTGCAGTGCAGGTCTGTAAACTTCACACACATCAAACATCCCTCCGCCTTCAGCTATACAACCCTATGCGTCCGGCCGGGATAATATGCCTCTTTCCGTTTAATTCATGGTCCCCTGACTGCGTGCGAAAAGCTGGGCGATCCGGCTGCGCAGGGCCTGACTTTCCGGGGTATCGGATGTACCCATAGCTTCGATCCACTCCACCGACGCCTGCTGCGCCAGTTTCAGCGTTTGCAGATCGCAGCTCAGGCTGGCCACACGGAACACCGGCAGGCCGGACTGTCTGCTTCCGAAGAAATCACCGGGACCGCGCAGGGCCAGATCTTCTTCCGCGATCTTGAAGCCGTCGGTGGTCTTGCACAGTGCTTTCAGCCGGGCAAGGGTTTCCGGGTTTTTATTCTGACTGACCAGGATACAGTAGCTTTTCGCGCCGCCCCGTCCCACACGGCCCCGGAGCTGATGAAGCTGGGAAAGGCCAAACCGGTCCGCATCCTCCACCACCATCAGCGTGGCATTTGGCACATCCACGCCCACCTCGATCACCGTGGTGGCCACCAGGACATCGGCCTGTGCCGCGGCAAAGCTTCCCATGACCTGCTCTTTTTGCGCGCCCTTCATCTGTCCGTGAAGCAGCGCGATCCGCAGCTCCGGAAAGACCGTTTTCTGCAAGGTATCCGCCCAGGTCTCGGCGGCCTTCAGGTTTAATTCCTCCCCTTCCTCAACGGCAGGACACACCACATAGCACTGATGCCCCTCTGCCACCTGCTTGCGGATAAAGGCATTGATCCTTGCCCGGTAGCTTTCTCCCACCAAAAAGGTGTCCACCGGCTCCCGTCCCGGGGGAAGCTCATCCAAAACAGATACTTCCAAATCGCCGTACATCAAAAGTGCCAGTGTCCGGGGAATGGGTGTGGCAGACATCACCAGCACGTGGGGGTCCTGTCCCTTGGAGGACAGCGCCGAACGCTGACCGACACCGAAGCGGTGCTGCTCGTCCGCGATCACCAGTCCCAGATCCGCAAAGACCGTACTTTCGGACACCAACGCGTGGGTGCCGACGATCAACTGGGCCGTGCCGTCCTCGATGCACTGCCGGGTCTGCTTTTTTTGCTTGACGGTCATAGAACCGGTCAGCAGGCTGACCTGCACCCCCAAGGGGGTCAGCAGCCTGGAAAGGGACGCAAAATGCTGCTCCGCCAGGATTTCCGTAGGAGCCATCAGGGCTGCCTGACGGCCGTTTTGTACTGTCAGATAGGCTACCGCCGCAGCCACCATGGTCTTACCGCTGCCCACATCTCCCTGCACCAGCCGGTTCATGGGCGTACCCTTTTGAAGATCGGCAGCGATCTCCCGGATGGCCCGGTCCTGGGCACCGGTCAGGGTGAAGGGCAGGACGCTGTAAAAGTCCTGCAAGTCCATGTTTCTGTAGGCCGGTGTTTTCTTTACCGCCCGGGCCGCACGCATCAGGGCCAGTCCTGCGGAAAAGACAAAAAATTCCTCAAAAATCAGCCGTTTCCGGGCCTGATCCGCCTGGGCCATGGACTGGGGCTGATGGATGGCATAATAGGCCTGCTCCGCAGGCAGGATCCTGTACTTTTCCAGCACCTGTGGCGGCAGGATCTCCGCCGGAGGATCACAAATTGCCAGTGCCTGCTGCACCGCCTTGACCACCGACGCATTGGAAAGACCGGCTGTCAGCGGGTAGATGGGCAGCACACGACGGGTGGTAATGGGTGTGCTGTCCGGTGCTTCAAAGGACGGAGAGGTCATATTGTACCCCATATAATCCCCGGACAGCGTGCCGTAGAACACATATTCCCGGCCATACTGAAGCTGCTCGGCGGTAAATTTCTGATTGAAAAACACCAAATTCAGCCGCGCGGAATGATCCGCCACCTGGACCTTGGTAATGTCCAGGCCCTTGCGCACGTGATGGGTCCTGGGATTGTTCATCACCACCGCCCGGAAGCAGGCAGGCTTATCCACCTCCAACTGCCCAATGGGAACCATTTTCGTCCGGTCCTCATAGGCTCTGGGGAAATGGCAGATCAGATCCTCCAAAGTATAAATATTCAGTGCGGCAAACTGCTTTGCCTTTGTGGGGCCTACGCCCTTTAAAATCGTCACCGGATCCGATAACCTTGCCATACCACCGCCTCCTTTAAAGATCATTATAGCACAGATAAACAAGATTGCAAATCACACAAATGCATCTAAGTATTAAAGTTTATCGGGCAGTTCCGGGTGTGTGGGAACTTTCCGTTTTGTCATCTTGCTGCAAATGGCACAAAATTGTTACGTATCAGCGATTACCCTATTGAGCAAAACGATCGAAGCCCACCGACTTGTCATTGCGAGCCGCCGAAGGCGGCGTGGCAATCTCAAAGGGAGGCTTTATTCATTCAGCTTACCAAAGGATATTGGGAACCTTAAATAATAAATTTTTTTGGCTGGCACGGGTCCTTTGGGTTCAAGAATTGTACACCCTTGCATTTTGAGATTGCCACGCCAGTGTGCGCACTGGCTCGCAATGACACGGGGAGGACGGATTGCCACGCCAGTTTGCGAACTGGCTCGCAATGACACAAATGGAAGGTTTTCTCAATTCACTGGCTCGCAATGACAGCACTTTAGGTTTTTTATTTTGCGTCGACCATAGGGCGGCAAATTAACGCGATAAACAGTTATCCAAAACTGTATAAAACTAAGGGGCGTTGCAGGTCATTGCAACGCCCCTATCACGATCAGCAAAGCTTTGCGCCGGCAGGGATGGCATCATCCACCATCAGCAGATGGAGCTTTTCCTCACCCTTTTCTGTGTGGACCGCGGAAATCAGCATACCGCAGGACTCCCGGCCCATCATCTTCCGGGGCGGCAGATTGGTAATGGCTACCAACGTCTTGCCGATCAGCTCCTCCGGCTTATAGTACTTGGCAATGCCGGACAGGATCTGCCGGTCTGTGCCGGTGCCGTCGTCCAGGGTAAACTGCAGCAGCTTATCGGACTTTTTCACCGGCTGGCAGTCCTTGACCTTCACTGCCCGGAAATCGGATTTGCAGAAGGTGTCAAAATCCACCTGCTCCTGGGAATACGGCTCGATCTCGATTTCCGGCATAGGCGGCTTACTCAGCTCCTCCAGGGCAGCCAGCTCCTTCTCCATATCAATCCGTGGGAACAGCGCAGGGCCTGCCACAGGTGCGGCCTCTGCAGGCAGCAGACCATAAACATTCAGGCTCTCCCAATCCATGGCTGCACCGCCCAGACGCTTGCTGATCTCCTCAGCCGTTTCGGGCATAAACGGTGTCAGCAGACCGGCGCAAATACGGACAGTTTCCAAAAGATTATACAACACCCGTGCCAAACGAGGCTTGTTCTCCTCGCTCTTTGCCAGCACCCACGGGGCATTCTCATCGATATACTTATTGGCACGGGAGATCACTTTGAAAATCTCAGCCAAAGCATTTTGGAAGGCATAATGCTCCATCTGCTCCTCGTAAATATTGCGCAGACTCGACACCATCGCCACCAGCTCTGCATCCTTTTCCTCGTCGGCAAGCTGCTCAGCCGGCAGTTTTTCACCGAAATACTTCTGCGCCATTGCCACCGTACGGGATACCAGGTTACCCAGATCGTTGGCAAGATCGGTATTGATGGTGGAGATCAGCAGTTCGTTGGAGAAGTTGCCGTCAGAGCCAAAGGGAAAGGACCGCATCAGGAAAAACCGTAGCGCATCCACGCCAAAGCGCTGTGCCAGGATATAGGGATCTACCACATTGCCTTTGGACTTGCTCATCTTGCCACCATCCAGCAGCAGCCAGCCATGACCGTAGACCTTCTTTGGCAGGGGCAGATTAAGACTCATAAGCATGGCAGGCCAAATAATGGAATGGAAACGGACGATTTCCTTACCTACAAAGTGAACATTGGCAGGCCAGTACTTAGCAAGATCGTCGTGCTTATCATTTTCAAAGCCCAGTGCTGTCATGTAATTGAACAGCGCATCGATCCACACGTAGACTACATGACCGGGGTCAAAATCCACCGGCACGCCCCAGTTGAAGCTGGTACGGCTGACGCACAGATCCTCCAGACCTGGCTTGATGAAGTTGTTGACCATCTCATGAACACGGCTGCGAGGCTCCAGAAAATCGGTATTTTCCAGCAGATCCTGCACCCGGTCGGCATACTTGGAAAGCTTGAAGAAATAGGCCTCCTCCTCTGCATCCACACAGTCTCTGCCGCAGTCGGGACACTTGCCGTCCACAAGCTGACTCTCTGTCCAGAAGGACTCACAGGGCTTGCAGTACTTGCCCTTATAGGTGCCCTTGTAGATATCGCCGTTGTCATACATTTTCTTAAAGATCTTCTGAATAGCGGCAACATGGTAGTCATCGGTTGTACGGATAAAGCGGTCATTGGAGATGTTCATCAGTTTCCACAGATCCAGTACGCCGCCCTGACCCAGCACGATATTGTCCACGTATTCCTGAGGGGTTACACCGGCTTCCTTAGCCTTGTCCTCAATTTTCTGACCATGCTCATCGGTGCCGGTGAGAAACAGCACATCATAGCCCTGCAGCCGCTTGAACCGAGCCATAGCATCCGTTGCTACGGTGCAGTAAGTATGACCGATGTGCAGCTTAGCAGAGGGGTAATAAATAGGCGTGGTAATATAATAGCTGCCCTTACACTTTTCACACATTTTCTCTTCCTCCTATAAATATAAAATCGCCCCTGGATACACCAAGGGCGACAAAAATTGACGCGGTACCACCTTGTTTTACAGCTTGCGCTGCCTCATTACACGCTGTAACGGGCGCTCCCGGAAATGCCTACCTATCGACAGTTCGGCTCCCAGGCCATCTTCGGCTGCCTTCCTGCGTATCCCCTCTCACCTGCCGGGACTCTCTGACCGATTCGTGCAGCGTACTTTCCTGTTCATTGCCTTTATATTGGGGTCATTATATCCTGTCCGCCCCCACTTTGTCAACCGGAAAATTCTTATTTTTCGAGCTGTTCGAATTTTGCGACAGCCTACCGATGTGTCATTGCGAGCCAGTGCGCACACTGGTGTGGCAATCTCAAAATGCAAGGGTGGACATTGGGTAACCCAAAGGACCCGTTCCAACCCAAAAAATTATTATTTCAGGCCCCAAATATCCTTTGGCACCATA
>JAFSET010000031.1 GCA_017435615.1 Oscillospiraceae bacterium
AAAACAAAAACCTAAAGCGGTGTCATTGCGAACCAGTGACCGTGGTGCTCCGCGCAGCGAATTATAAATTACTATGATTGCCGGGGGCAATCATACCTCAGTTAAAATCACTGGTGTGGCAATCCGTTCTCTTGCAATGCGCAGCATTGCGCCGCCCGCAGGGCGGCAATTTGACATCCTCAACAGCTCAAAAAATAAGAATTTGAAGATGGTCATTTTCTTAACCCGGATTGTATGTGGCTATGAGGGCAAAAGGGATCTTTACAGATGGCACACAGGTCAGAGGTATGCGTATCCAAACAACACAACATATAATCACACTCATCACAGCAGCACTCTACATTTGGATGCAGACCGTTTCCCATACAGTTTCGCCCCAAGTTGCCAGGTGTCAGGATCGTACCATTCAAATCAATAATCACAAACTTGCCTCCCCTTCTATAGACTTTTAGATTATATAATGTAAAAGTCTATATGTAAAGATCAAAACTAAGATATGATTTTACAAAATATCCTATGGGAGCATATCTTATGTTAAAATTAGATGTTATTCGAATTTTAGAAGAGCAGGGCAAAACAAAGTACTGGCTGTACAAACAGCTTGGGATGAGCTATCAAAATTTCAGCAGAATGATCAACAACGAAACCAAATCCATCCGCTATGAAAACATAGAAACCATGTGCCTGCTTTTGCATTGCACTCCCAACGATTTATTGGTATTTTCAGAAGGGGATTAAAATATCCCCTTTATTTTTTGGAAATGACAGTGTATAATAGTGAAAAAAACGGAGGTCGTATTATGAATGATCGGCTTATTTTAGAAGCTTCCGCTGTCAAGCGGCTGAATAAGGGCTTTGTCACCGCCTTTGGGTGTGATCCGGAACGGTATTTTTCCGCCCCGGGCCGTACAGAGATCGGCGGCAACCATACGGACCATCAGCGTGGCCGGGTGCTGGCCGGTGCGGTGAATTTGGATACCATTGCCGCGGTTCGCTGCAATGGCAGTCATATTATCCGCATCCAGTCGGATAACTATCCCCTGTGCCAGGTGGATGTGTCGGACCTGGAGCCCAGAAAAGAGGAGTACAACACCACCATTTCCCTGATCCGGGGCGTGGCGGCCCGGTTTGTCCAGTTAGGCTGCAAGATAGAGGGCTTTGATGCCTATGTGACATCCACTGTACTGCCCGGCTCCGGCCTGTCCTCCTCGGCGGCCTATGAGGTGCTGATCGGCACGATCATCAATCACCTGTTCTTTGACGGCCGTGTTTCCCAGCCGGAGATCGCCATGATCGGTCAGTATGCGGAAAATGTTTTCTTTGGCAAGCCCTGCGGCCTGATGGATCAGACCGCCTCCGCGGTAGGCAGTATGGTGACCATCGACTTTTTGGACAAGGACAATCCGGTCATTGAAAAGGTGGACTTTGATTTTGCCGCCTGCGGCCACGCCCTGTGCATCATCGACACCCGGGCCAGCCACGCCGACCTGACGGACGAGTACGCCGCCATTACCGCTGAGCTGAAGGATATCTGTGCCTATTTTGGCAAGCAGGTGCTGACCGAGATCCCGGAGGCAGACTTCATTGCCGCCATCAAGCCGCTGCGTGAGCAGTGCGGTGACCGGGCGGTGCTGAGAGCGTACCACTTCTACAAGGAAAACGCCCGTGTTCCCAAGCAGGTGGAAGCCCTGAAGCAGGGTGATTTCAATACCTTCCTGGCCCTTGTGAAGGAAAGCGGCTATTCCTCTTATATGTACTTACAAAATGTGATCCCTGCCGGCTACCGCTCCCATCAGGATGTGGCGTTGGCCCTGAGCCTGTGTGAGCTGTACCTGGGTGGCCGGGGCGCGTACCGGGTCCACGGCGGCGGCTTTGCCGGAACGGTCCAGGCCTTTGTGCCTATGGATATTTTGGACAGCTTCCGCAGCGGCATCGACGGCGTTTTGGGTGCCGGTGCCTGCCATGTACTGTCCATCCGCCCCCAGGGCGGCGTAGAAGCCTTTGCGGAATAAGGAGAAAGACTATGCAAATTGAAACACTGATCGACTCCTTGGTTTCCTATGGTATGAACAAGGGCTTGGTTTTGCCTGAGGATCACACCGTTTTGCTGAACAAGCTGCTGGAGGCACTGTCCCTGGACAGCTACGAGCCGTCCCATGAGCCCCAGTCTGAGGACCTGGAGGAGATCCTGGCAGGTATTTTGGATTATGCTGTGGAAAAGGGCCTGTGCGGTGATGATATCACCTCCCGGGACCTGTTCGACACCAAGCTTATGGGCATCCTGACCCCCATGCCCCGGGAGGTCATTGCCATTTTCCGGGAGCTGTATGCCCAGGACCCGGTGAAGGCTACCGACTGGTACTACAAATTCAGCTGTGACACCGATTACATCCGCCGCTACCGCATTGCCAAGGATCTGCGCTGGAAGTATGACAGTCCCTACGGCCTGATGGATATCACCGTGAATTTGAGCAAGCCGGAGAAAGACCCCAAGGCCATTGCGGCGGCCAAGCTGGCCCCCCAGGGTGGTTACCCCAAATGCCAGCTTTGCGTGGAAAACGAAGGCTATGCCGGCAGAATGAACCATCCTCCCCGGCAAAACCACCGGATCATTCCCATCACCGTCGATGGCAGCCCCTGGTGTTTGCAGTACTCCCCCTATGTGTACTATAACGAGCACTGCATCGTCTTTAATCGGGAGCACATCCCCATGAAGATCGACCGGGCAGCATTCCGAAAGCTGTTAAGCTTTGTGGAGCAGTTCCCCCACTATTTTGTCGGTTCCAATGCGGACCTGCCCATTGTAGGCGGTTCAATCTTGAGCCACGAGCATTTCCAGGGCGGTCACTATACCTTTGCGATGGAAACCGCACCGGTAGAGAAGGAAGTCTCCTTCCCCGGCTTTGCGGATGTGCGCTCCGGCATCGTCCACTGGCCTATGAGCGTCATTCGTCTGACTGCCGCCGATCCGGAGCGTTTGGTGGAGCTTGCGGATAAGATCCTCACCGCCTGGAGAGGCTATTCCGATGAAAGTGCTGAGATTTTGGCCTTCACCGGTGACGAACCCCATAACACCATCACCCCCATTGCCCGGCGCAGAGGGGAAGATTTCGAGCTGGACCTGGTACTGCGGAACAACCGCACCACCGAAGCGCATCCTCTGGGCCTGTTTCATCCCCACGCCGATAAGCACCATATCAAGAAGGAGAACATCGGCTTGATCGAGGTTATGGGCCTTGCGGTGCTGCCCAGCCGGCTGAAAAAGGAACTGCAGCAGCTTGCCCAAGCCATTGTGGCCGGAGAGGACCTTGCCCAAAATGAGGTACTGAGCAAGCACGCTGCCTGGGTAGAGCAGTTAAAGTCCCGGTTTACATTTACCGAGGAAAACGCCTGGGATATCCTGCTTCAGGAAACCGGCCATGTTTTCTCCCAGGTTTTGGAGGACGCTGGCGTCTTCAAGTGCACCGAAGAAGGCCGTGCCGCCTTCCTGCGTTTTGTAGCGGCAGTAGAATAATTTGCATAGTTAAAAGGCGTGTTGCTAATCGTAAGCAACACGCCTTTTTATACCATAAAGCTTGCAAAGCAAATCACACTATGCAAAGCATAATAAAACTGCTTGGCAATATCACTCGCCGCCAGGCGAATAAAACTATGTTAAATGACGCCTTGGGCCAGCATGGCATCGGCGACCTTCTTGAAGCCGGCAATGTTGGCACCGGCGACATAGTTGCCTGCCATGCCGAATTCCTTGGCGGCGGCATCCTAATTGTGGAAGATGTTCACCATGATCTGCTGAAGCTGGCTGTCTACCTGCTCAAAGCTCCAGCTCAGACGCTCGGAGTTTTGGCTCATTTCCAGTGCGGAAACTGCCACACCGCCGGCGTTGGCGGCCTTGCCGGGAACAAAGTAAACGCCTTGCTGCTGCAGATACTTGGTGGCATCCAGGCTTGTAGGCATATTGGCGCCCTCGCATACTGCCATGCAGCCGTTGGCGACCAGTGCCTTGGCATCCTCCAGCAGCAGCTCGTTCTGTGTGGCGCAGGGCAGTGCGATGTCGCACTTGACAGTCCATACGCCCTTGCCCTCGTGATACTGGCTGTTGGGCCGGGCCTTGGCATACTCCGTCAGCCGTGCGCGCTTGACCTGCTTGACTTCGATCAGGGTAGCTACATCAATGCCGTCGGGATCGTAGATCCAGCCGGTGGAGTCGGAGCAGGTCACCGGCTTGGCACCTAACTGCCATGCCTTTTCGATGGCGTAGGTGGCCACGTTGCCTGCGCCGGAGACCGCAACGGTCTTGCCGGCAATATCCTGGCCGTTGGCCTTGAGCATTTCCTGGGTGATGTACAAAAGGCCGTAGCCGGTAGCCTGCGGACGGGCCAAAGAGCCGCCGTAGCTCAGTCCCTTGCCGGTAAACACGCCCTCAAACACACCCTTCAGGCGGCGGTACTGGCCGAAGAAGTAGCCGACCTCCCGGGCGCCTACGCCGATATCACCGGCAGGCACGTCGGTATCCGCACCGATGTATTTGTACAGCTCGTTAATAAAGCTCTGGCAGAAGGCCATGATCTCCCGGTCAGATTTGCCCTTGGGGTCAAAATCAGAGCCGCCCTTGCCGCCGCCGATGGGCAGACCGGTGAGAGAATTTTTGAAGGTCTGCTCAAAGCTGAGGAACTTCATCACGCCCAAATTCACAGACGGATGCAGACGGATGCCGCCCTTATAGGGGCCGATGGCACCGTTGAACTGGACCCGGTAGCCGTTATTGACATGGACCTGACCCTGGTCATCCACCCAGGGCACACGGAACATAATGATCCGTTCCGGCACAGTCAGCCGCTCCAAAAGGGCCTCCCGGCGGTACAGCTCCTCATTTTTTTCAATGACAGGAGCCAGGGTCTCCAGCACCTCCTGAACTGCCTGATGGAATTCCGGTTGGGCAGGGTTTTGGGTAATGACCTGCTGTAAAACCTCGTCAACATATCTCATAAAGATTACCTCCTGAAAAAATATGGACTCATTGTAGCAGAAGGCGGAAAAAATTACAACTGTTTTGTGACGGAAAAAAGAAAAAAATGAAATCCTGAAAACAAAATCTTTCAGTGGGCCTGTTTAATATCCTTGTTTTTGCGGTAAAACAACCTAAAATACGCCAGTTTTTTTATTATCCCTGCATTTTATGAAGGTGTTGCATTTTGGAGCAGATGTGATAAAATGTAAAAAAAGGGGGGATCGATACGGAATATATCCTTGATCACGATCTGCATATCCATTCTTATATGTCTGCCTGTTCCCGTGATCTGGAGCAGAACCCTCAGACCATACTCCGGTATGCGGTGGAAAACGGCCTGAAAACCGTCTGCGTCACCGACCATTTTTGGGATGAAGCCCAGGGCAGCGGCGCACCTTGTTATGGGGAGGAAAATCTGCTGGAAAAGGCCAACACGCTGGGACCGCTGCCCCAGCAGGAGGGAATTCGGTTCCTCTACGGTGTGGAAACGGAAATGGACCGGAATATGAAGCTGGGCCTTCACCGGGATCACTTTGATATTCCGGGTTTTATCGTCATCCCCACCACCCACCTGAATATGATGGGCCTGACCCTGAATGAGCAGGAGGGCAGCTCCGCTGAAAGCAGAGCAAGGCTGTGGGTCCGGCGGCTGGAGGCGGTGCTTTCCATGGACCTGCCTTTTCACAAAGTAGGCATTGCCCACCTGACCTGCACCACCATGGCCCACTGGTCCCGGGAAACGGAGTTAGAGATCTACCGCAGGATTCCGGAAAGTGCCATGTGGGAGCTGATGACCCAGGCGGCGCAGGTAGGCGTCGGTATCGAGCTGAACGCCTGCTCCATGATGTACGCCCCGGAGGAAGCGGATGTGATCCTGAAGGTCTACCGCATTGCCAGGGAATGTGGCTGCAAATTCTACTGCGGCAGTGATGCCCACCATCCCAGGGGCCTGCAGGTTGCCCCGGCCCTGTTCCAAAAGGCTATCGATGCGCTGGGCCTGACGGAAGAAGACAAGTACCTGTTCTGAAACTTCATAAAACGACAGTTCGAAACCATCCTGTCGGTAAAAACAAAACTATGGAAAGGATGGGTGCAGATTTTGCACCCTTTTTTACGCATTATGAAAAACACAACAAAAATTTTGACCCATAGCGCCCTGATCGGAAGTCTGTATGTGGTACTGACTCTGTTTCAAAACATCATGTTCCCGGAGTCTACCTCCTACGCTATCCAGTTCCGGGCATCGGAAGCCCTGTGCGTGCTGGCGTTTTTTACGCCGGCGGCGGTTTTTGGCCTGACGGTAGGCTGCCTGCTGTTTAACCTGACCTACGCGGTCGGTCCTTTGGATATCATCCTGGGACCTTTGGCAACTTTGCTGGCAGCAGGCGGTATGTACCTGACCCGGAATTGGAAGATCAAACGCTTTCCCTTGCTGGGACTGCTGCTGCCGGGCGTGTTTAACGGGCTGCTGGTAGGTCTTTCTTTAAGCATTTATATTGGCGGCGGTTTTTGGCTCAACGCCCTGTATGTTGCCATTGGCGAATGGGCCGTGCTGCTGACTCTGGGTACAGCCCTTTATTATGCTATTTCCCACAGAGATCTGCAAAAGCGGATATTTTGAAGATTTTTACAAACAGTAATAGAAAAAAGGATGGGAAACTATGATCAATTTTGAACCCATTACCCTGAACCACCGGCAGCACTATCTTTCTTGCCTTCAGGAGGCTCCGGAACGGGGCTGTGAGTACAGCTTTACCAATTTGTTTTTGTGGGGCAGGCAGAAAATGGCCTTTGTCTGCGGCAATGTGGTGGTATTTTCCCAGTATAACCGAAAAAGCGTCTACCTGTTTCCTGTAGGCAGTGGTGATCTGAAAGCCACAGTGGATCGTATCATAGAAGATGCGGCCCAGCGTGGGATCCCCTGCCGGATCGTAGGCCTGACGAAAGCGGATCAGGAACGGCTGCAAACCCTGTATCCCGGAAACTTCCGTTTTCATACGGACCGGGACAGCTTTGACTATGTTTACGGTATCCACGAGCTGGCAGAACTGAAGGGCCGGAAGTATCAGCGTAAGCGCAACCATCTGAACCGGTTTTATCAGGAGCACCCGGATTACGCCTTTGTCCCCATCACCGAAGAAAATCTGCCCCAGGTCCGGCAGTTGGTGCAGACCTGGTACGACCAGCATCTGCAGGAAGACCCCACAGCGGATTACCAGATGGAACAGGCGGCGATCTTTAAGGCGCTGGAGCATATGCAGGCGTTGTCCGCCCAGGGGCTTTTGCTGTATACGGAAGGTCAGCCGGTGGCCATGTGCCTGGGCAGCCGCCTGTCGGAGCAGACCTTTGATGTGCATTTTGAAAAGGCCCTGCAGCACTACGAGGGCGGCTATGCCGCCATCAATCAGGCCTTTGCCCGGAGTCTTCGTGAGCAGTACCCACAGCTAAGCTTTTTGAACCGGGAGGATGACATGGGATTGGAGGGGCTGCGCAAGGCAAAGCTGTCCTATAACCCGGAAAAGCTCCTGGAAAAATACTGGGCGTGCCTGTTGGAGGACGGCTATGATTATTGATAATCCCAAATTAGAGCATATCGCAGGCCTGCGGCAGCTTTGGAAGCAGGCCTTTGGGGACAGTGACGAATATTTGGATCTGTTTTTTGAGACCGGCTTTTCCTGTGACCGGTGCTTCTGCATCTGCCTGGAAGACCGGCCTGTGGCAGCGGTGTACACCTTTGACTGCCGGTGGCAGGAAAAGAACGTGGCCTATCTTTACGCTCTGGCGGTGGAGGAGCAGCACCGGGGCCGGGGTCTTTCCCGGCTGCTTTTGACCGATGTCCACGGAAAGCTGCAAAGCGCAGGCTATGCCGGTGCCGTCTTGGAGCCGGCATCTGATTGGCTGGCCCAGTACTATGCCACCATGGGCTACCGGCCCTGCGGCGGCAGACAGCAGATCACGGCCTGTGCCGGCGGAAAGGCGGAGCCTGTGCAGGAGCTGGGTGTGCTTGGCTACGAGCAGAACAGAAAGGCACTGCTGCCGGACGGTGGCGTGGAGCAGACCGGCGCGGTTACCCGGCTTTTGCAGCGGTACGCTGCCCTTTACGGCGGCGAAGACTTTGTGGCGGCGGTATCCAGGCAGGCGCCGGAGGTTTTGGAATATTTGGGTGACCGGGCGAAGCTTCCCGGCCTTTTAAAGGCCTTGCATATGGAGCAGGCCCAGGTCCGCTTGCCGGGACCGGAGCCTACTGCCATGTATTTGGATTTTGCGGGAAACAGGGAGGTTCCCACCTATTTTGGTCTTCCTATGGATTAAATGTCATATTGCGTTATATGAAAAATTATGATATGATCAGCTTATCCAAGAAAGAGAGGGAAACAACATGATCGGATCAGGATTAAAGAAATTCGCAATCGCAAACGGTATGGGCGTACAAAACGGCGTGGCCTACGGCAATCTCCGGGGCTATGCGGTAACGCTGCAGGAGGGCTCCGGCTATAAGCAGATGGTGATCGCCACCCGTATCATCGATCAGGCCAACCGTGCATCCTTCGAAGCGCAGATCGGAACCATGAACCTGGCAAGTGCTTTCAAGGTCCAAAATTTCCAGATCACGGTGGATGCTATCTATGTAACCTTTAAGGACTCTGTAGGCACTATGCAAAAGCTGCAGGAATTCACCGACTGGTTTTTCCCTGCCCTGGATGCCTTCGGTGCCACCAAGGCTGACATTTGCAGTGAGTGCGGCACACCCATTATGGGCAACGGCATTTGGATGCTCCGGGACGGAGCTGCGGCCTTCCATGTCCACGGGGCCTGCGGTCAGCACTGTCAGGAGCGTGTTGCGGCAGATAATGCCCAGCAGCTTGAAAACGCACAGGGCTCCTATGTTTCCGGTGCCGTTGGTGCGGCCTTGGGCGCGATCATCGGCGCGTTGGTGTGGGGCCTGGTGCTGATGGCCGGTTATGTGGCCAGTATCGTGGGTCTGCTGATCGGATTTTTGTCCAAAAAGGGCTACGACCTGTTAAAGGGCAAGCAGGGAAAGGCAAAGATCGTGATTTTGATCGCTGC
Organism: Oscillospiraceae bacterium; assembly: GCA_017435615.1. GTDB lineage: Bacteria > Bacillota > Clostridia > Oscillospirales > Oscillospiraceae > Faecousia. The sequence goes on from JAFSET010000031.1 coordinate 9,080, forward strand.
CGTGATTTTGGGCGTGATCTTGGGTACATACGCCGGAACGGCATTGCAGGTGATCTCCGCCATCAACGAAGGGGGCATGGATATGTCCGAGTTTGGCTTGCTGTTTGCTTATGTCCTGGAGGAGCCTGCTGTTCAGGAGGAGATCGTCAGCAACATTCTGATGGGACTGGTGTTTGCAGCATTGGGCGTGTTCGGTATGCTCAGAACAGAATCCAAAGCGATCTCCGGAGAAAAGATCCAATTTTTACAGGAGCGCTGATATGAACGCCTGCCGCTTTTTGCGACAGGCGTTCGTTTGTCAAAAAGCCTGGGGGAGTTTTTCTCAATAATAAGGGGCTGCCTTGCGCAGACAACCCCTTTCACAAATGTTCGTATGATACTGTTATCTCTTATCTGTTCTTCCCAGCAGATAATCTGTAGATGATTTGTAAAAATCCGCAAGCTTGATCAGCACTGCAGTGGGAATATCATTTTCTCCGGCTTCGTATTTGGAATATCCGGTTTGAGACATACCAAGAAGCTGTGCAACCTGTTTCTGCGTCAGATCATGATCTTCTCGAAGACCACGGATACGAGTGTACATATCTATCACCTCAGGTGTATTGTGAAATAAACCTGGGAGCAAGGCAGTACAAGCAGCGTTATTTTTTACTGCTCTGTATTTGTCAATCCCAGAAGCCAATCTGCGGAAATGCCGTAAGCTTTACAAATTACACTCAGGTATCTGATTGGCAGTTCATTGATGCCTTTTTCGTATTTAAAATATTGCTGCTGCGAAATACCCAGGGTTTCCGCAACCTGCGCTTGCGTAATGTTATTTTCTTGTCGAAATTGCTTAATTCTCTCGATATACAGCATATTTGCTTTCTCCTTTTTTGGTGCTTTCCACAATTTTTACTTTACAGTAAAAATGCTGTATTGACAATAAGCAAATGTGCTGTTAAAATAGGCGCGAGGTGATTTTTAATGGACAACCTATTCTGCAATACCTGCGCATATTACCGGCAGCACTACACCCTCGATCATCGCAAGCTTTTCCGGGTATACTGTGGGCATTGTACCGATCAAAAGGTCAAAACGAAGCGGCCGGATGCAAAGGCCTGTAAAAATTACACGCCTTCCGATCCCGATGAAAAGCCCTTTGTCACCAAAGAGTATTTAAGCAAGGCTCTTTTGACGTATATGCTGCAACTGGAACTGTTGCCGGAAATTCATGACATAGGTTGATGCAAGAATTCTTCGGTAGAAAGTCGTGTTTTTTGCGTGTCAAATCCCGGTAATCATAACCACCACCATGTGTATCTGTCAAGGAAAAAGGAGACACTAAAAAACACCATAGTCTTAGAAAGCCAGTTCGGTCTTGTGCTTTATAGCCCTGAGCTACCGCAAATGCGGTTATGCGTGCGCCAAAGGCCCCCTTGTGTAAAGGGGGCTGTCACCGCATCGCGGTGACTGGGGGATTGTCACGATCCGATCAATCCCTCCGAGCAAAATCAAAGATTTTGCCCACCTCCCTTTGCACAAGGGAGGCTTTCCGCTGCGGCGGAACTGGACATAGCAAAAGCTTTTTGAAACCACCGACGGTGGTTTTCTTTGGATAAAAAATTCCGGCAGCCATTTTGGCTGCCGGAACTGTTTTTTTGATTACATATCGGGGTTGGTCAGGGACTGAACGGTGGTCCAGCCTGCGGCCTCGATGGCGGAAACGGTCTGGTTGTACAGATCGTCGCTGCCCATCAGGCACAGCACCTGATTGTCCTTGGTGGCGATCAGCGCATTGCTGGGCATTACGCAGACCCACTTGGCCCAATCCAGGGTGGTGTTGAAGTCTTCCGCAACAGTGTCCACGGAAGTGCCATCTTCCACAGTGACGATGTTCAAAGCGTATGCAGTGGTCATCATCATAGCGCTGAAGGACACGCCGCTGGCAATGCCCTCGTCGGAGGACAGGCCCACGGTGGAAGCAAAGTACTCGTCCTTTGCCACGCCGCTGATCATGTAGGAGTCGGGCATATCCAGAGTCATGTTGGCCAGAATGGCATCCAGGGCAGCGCGGTCACTCTCCGCAACCTCGCCTACCAGCATAGGCTCGGGAACATACTCAGGGATGTCAGCGGTGATGCTCTGGAAGCAGGTGTCCATAGCGGTAAAGCCGTTGACAAAGGCCTCGGGAACAACGCCGGAAAAGTCCGCGCTGTACATGGTGCCGTCAGCATAGCTGACGTAGTAGGAGCCGCTGGCCTCGCCGTCCTGATATTCGGACTGGCCGTTCAGCTCCAGCAGGCCGGAGCTCTGCAGAGCCTGGTCGATGGTTTCCATAGCGGCGGCGTCCAGGCTGCCGACCTTGCGGATCTGGCCCATGTAGTCCACGCTGTAGGTGCCGTCGCCGTTGTTGTACACATTCATCATCTGAATGTTGTCCAGGTTCTGGCCGTAGGTCAGGGAGATGCTGTCCAGACCCTGAGCGGCGGTGCCGGACTCGGTAGTGCCTTCGGTAGTTTCCTCAGTTGCAGCCTCAGTGGTTTCCTCGGTGGTGTCCGGGGCAGTAGTTTCGTTGTTGGTGCCGCCGCAGGCCGCAAAGCTCAGCAGCATCAGCATTGCCAACAAAAGTGCAATGATCTTCTTCATGTTCATTTTCTCCATTATTCATATTTTTTTTGGGCGCTTGCGCCATTATACAGGACTGTCGCATAAAAATCAAGTATATTCTTGATCCTTTACAATCTGTTCATTTGGTGGACTCACGCAGAACAAGCTGGTGGCCGTGTATGATCCGGGTCGGCGGGTTCTTTCCGGACAGGTGATCCAGCAGCAGCCGGCAGGCCACCGCGCTCAATGCCGCACCGTCAAAGTGTACCGCCGTTACGGAAGGCTTCATATCCTCCAAAAGCTCACTGTCGTACAAGCTGGCCACACGCATCTGCTCCGGCACCCGAATTCCTCGGCGCTGCAGATCACGAACCACGAAATGGGCCAGGGCATCGTCGCAGCACAAAATGCACTCCGGCTTTTGCAGCAGCAGAAGATCCAGTGCCTCTGTGCGCTGGTCCGGGGTTTCGATGTTGGAAAGGATCAGGTTTTCATCCACCGCAATGCCTGCCTGCTGGGTTGCCTGACGGTAACCGGCAAGCCGGTCAGCATTGACCGTATAAAGCAGACTGCCGCCCATATAGGCAATGCGCCGGTAGTTAAGCTGATGGAGCAGGCCGGTCATTTCCGCTGCTGCCGCAAGCTGGTCGTTGTCCACCTGCATCACCGACGGGTCTGCCACCCGGCCGATGACCACATAAGGCACCCGGTATTTTTCCAGCAGGTGGATGCAGGGGTCGTTGTCCACAGTCCGGGACAGAATCACGCCGTCCACCTTCCGGTCCGCAAGCTGCCGCTCCAATTGGGGAGCGCTGTGGGTGTCGGCGTAGCACAGCAGCACATCGTAGCCGCGCTGATCTGCCGTGTGACACACCGCGCCCATACATTTGCGCAAAAAGGGCAGGTCCAACTGTACAAAATGGGCCGGGATCACCAAGGCCAAATTACTGGAGCCTGCCGCCGGACTGCGCAGCGTCCGCAGCAGCTCGAAGCCGTTGTGCTTCTGCAGGTATTCCATGATCCGTTCCCGGGTCTGCACCGAAATGCGGCCCTTGCCGGATATGGCTCTGGACACGGTGGTTTTGGATACCCCCAATGCCGCCGCGACCTTTTCAACTGTCAGTCTGTCCTGTTCCATTGACTGTCCTTTCGTTCTACGCTCTGCCGGTCTTCCGTTCTTGTAGGGATCATAAATCTTGATGGGCACGGACACCCCGGGAGGGGTGTCCCTACGAAAAATCTGTGTACTTTACTTGCAAAGTGCCTGGGCAAGCTGGGCGATACATTCCCGGCTGGCATCGCTGAGGGCGCACTGAAGCTTGACCTGGGGCTGAACGAAGGTCAGGTTTTGGCACTGCTCCAGCATTTTGGTCATCACCTTGGCTGCCTGGGGTGCCCAGGAGCCGTTTTCTATCAGGGCCACGGTGCGGTTTTGGAAATTGCGCTCCGTCAGGTGGTGGATGAACTCACGCATATAGGGGAAGATGTCACCGTTGTAGGTGGTGGTGGCCAGCACGATCCGGTCATACCGGAAGGCATCCTCCACAGCCTCTGCCATATCCTCCCGGGCAAGGTCTGTGACCGATACCTTTTCACAGCCCAGGCTTTCCAGCGTTTCTGCCAGCAGCTCCACAGCCTGCTTGGTGTGACCGTATACAGAGGTATAGGCGATCAGCACGCCCTTGCTTTCCGGCCGGTAGGAGGACCAGGTGTCATACAGGTCTATGTAGTAGCCTAAGTTTTCCTTCAGTACCGGTCCGTGCAGGGGACAGATGATGGCAATATCCAGAGTTGCGGCCTTTTTCAGCAGGTCCTGGACCTGGGCGCCATACTTGCCCACAATGCCGATGTAGTACCGCCGTGCTTCGCAGGCCCAGTCCTCATCGGCGTCCAGCGCGCCGAATTTGCCAAAGCCGTCGGCGGAGAAAAGCACCTTATCACAGGCGTCGTAGCTGACCATGACCTCCGGCCAGTGGACCATAGGCGCGGTGACGAAGGTGAGCTGATGGCGGCCCAGGGACAGGGTGCTGCCCTCGGACACAATGATCCGGCGGTCCGCAAAATCACTGCCGAAGTAGTTTTTCATCATCACGAAGGCCATCCGGGAGGCCACCACTGTGGCACTGGGGTAAGCCTGCATAAAGGCTGCGATACCGGAGGAATGGTCCGGCTCCATATGATGCACGACCAGGTAGTCCGGTGCCGCGCCGTTCAGGACTGCGCGGATGTTATCCAGCCACTGCTCCACGAAACGGCTGTCTACGGTATCCATGACCGCGGTCTTCTCGTCAGTGATCAGATAGGAATTGTAGGCCATACCGTTGGGGACGGTGTACTGTCCTTCAAACAGGTCGATGCTGTGGTCCTGCACACCAATATACGCAATATCTTTTGTGATCATAGTTTTCTCCTTTTTTTGTGTTTTTTCTCATTATACACGGAAAAGCATAAAAAGGGAAGAGTGTAAATGATGACAATTTACACCGCCGCCGGTGTGGAAATTACTTGCTATTTTTTACGCATAATTATATAATGTAAGTATAACGACAAAAAGGAGCAGCTTATGCACAGAAAAAAACATATACTGTTGCTGACCACCGGCGGCACCATTGCCTCTGTGCCCGGAGGCGAGGGCTTAGAGCCACGCCGGTCTGATATTATGCAGGAGCAGCTTCGTCAGCTTCGGAATTATTATGAGATCACCGTCCGGGATATTATGTGCCTGGACTCCTCCAATATCCAGCCGGAGCAGTGGCAGCAGATCGCCGGTGTGATCTATGAAAGCCGCCAGGATTTTGACGGCATCGTGGTTTCCCACGGCACCGACACCATGGCCTACACCGCCTCTGCCGTTACCTTTATGCTGCCGGGGATCGGTCTGCCGGTGGTGTTTACCGGCTCTCAGCTTCCGCTGCAGGATGTGCTCAGTGACGGACCGGATAATCTGCGCACCGCCTTTGCCATGGCCGCCTCCGGCCACAGCGGTGTGTATTTGGCCTTTGACCGGAAAATTATGCGTGGCTGCCGGGCTGTGAAGGTCCGGGCATCCGGATTTTCGGCCTTTGAAAGCGTCAATGCCCGGTATGCCGCCGTTGTCAGCAACCGGGGACTGGAGGTAGATCCCCAAATGCTGCAGCGCCCTGCCGGAGAGCCCAGGCTTTTGGATCAGATCAGCAAGGAGGTATTCCTGCTGAAGCTGACGCCGGGCCTTTCCGGAGATATTTTCGACACCCTGACGGCTATGGGCTACCGGGGCATCGTGGTGGAGGCCTTCGGCCTGGGCGGCATCAATGTGCTGGGCTCCGGACTGGAGGGTATCCGCCGGGCCGTGGAGAAGGGCGTCAGCGTAGTGGTCACTACCCAGTGCCTGTACGACAGCTCAGATCTGCGTGTATACCAGGTGGGCAACCGCCTGCTGGAGCTGGGTGTGATCCAGGGCCGGGATATGACCACCGAGGCCGCTATGACCAAGCTGATGTGGGCCTTAGGCCAACATATGACCCCGGCGCAGATCACAGATCTGTTCGCGCAAAGCCTTGCCGGGGAGATCACCGTTTCTTGATACCGACTTTCAGGAGGTAAATTATGGATCCTATTTATGTAACCGGACATCGAAATCCCGATACCGATTCCATCGTCGCCGCTATGGCCTATGCCGCGCTGCGCAACGCAGTGGGTGACCGGGAATATGAGGCTGCCTGCCTGGGCCACGTGTCTGATGAGACCCAACTGGTGCTGGACCGGTTTGGCTTTCAGCCGCCCAAGCGCATCCACAATATGTACACCCAGGTCCACGACCTGGACTTTGACACACCGCCGCTGCTCAGTGCCGCGGTGACGGTGGGCCGTGCCTGGAAAATGCTGATGGACCAAAAGAATATCAACGCCGTACCGGTGACCAACGAGGACGGCACCCTGTACGGCATGCTGTCCCGGGAGGATGTGGCCAGCTACAATATGGAGCAGGTCACCACCGGCGTTTTGGAGGATGTGCCTCTGTTTAATGTGCTTTCCGTGCTGGAGGGCAAGATCTTAAATGCCGCCGGGGAAAATATCGACTCCCTCCGGGGCGAGGTAACCATTGCGCTGCCCCAGCAGCGGGAAAATCTGCTGTTTCGCAGCGCCGACTCCATCGTCCTGTGCGGCTATCAACCGGATATGATCCGCCGGGCCTTGGAGATGAATGTGAATTGCCTGGTGGTGTGTCAGGCAGAGCTGCCTGAGGAATTGCGGGAGCTGGAAACCACCACCTGTATCATTTCCACCCCCTACGACGCTTATCGGGCCGCCCGGCTGATCTTCCAATCCACGCCGGTAGGCCGCATCTGCGCCACGGAGCAGATTATCTGCTTCCACTTAGAGGACCGGGTGGACGAGGTCCGGGAGCAGGTGCTGAAATACCGCTACCCCTGCTACCCCATTTTGGACGAAAACGAAAAGGTCAGCGGTGTGCTGACCCGGTATCATCTGCTGCGCCCCCGGAGAAAACGGGTGGTGCTGGTGGACCACAATGAGGCCTCCCAGTCCGTTCCCGGCCTGGAGGAGGCGGAAATTTTGGAGATCATCGATCACCACCGCCTGGCGGACATCCAGACCACCAATCCCATTTATGTGCGCAACGAGCCGGTAGGCTCTACCAATACCATCATCGCCGGAATGTTCCAGGACCGGGGACTGATGCCCTCGGAAAAGATGGCAGGTATGATGGCCGCGGCCATTTTGTCCGACACCGTTATGTTCAAATCCCCCACCTGTACGGAACGGGATGTGCGTACCGCTGAGCGGATGGCCCGGATCGCCAACATCTCTTTGGAGGAGCTGGGCCGGGAGATCTTTTCGGTATCCGGTGACCACCGCAACGCCGAGGACCTGCTGTTCTCCGATTATAAGGAATTCCATATTGCCGGTCACAATCTGGCTGTGGCACAGGTCACCTGTGTGGACAGTCCGGCTATGCTGGAGCGCAAGGACTAATTCTTGAAGCTAATGGAAAAGACCGCCAACGAGAAGGACTTCTCCATGATGATCCTGATGCTGACGGATGTGCTTTTGGAAGGCACGCAGATCCTGTTTGTAGGTGACGGAGATATCATTTCTCAGGCCTTCAATGTGACGCCCAAGGACAACACCGCTTTCCTGCCCAAGATCATGAGCCGGAAAAAGCAGGTCATTCCTATGCTGTCTGCTTTGTGGGGATAATCTCTGCCAAAAGTCAACAGTTGAAATATCGAAAAAGCCGTGTTATAATAAATTGTTAGATCATTTTGGGAGGATGGAGCATGGGCTTTGACGCGCTGCTGGGAAACGACCGGCTGAAACAAAATCTCACCGGTGCGCTGGCCCGGGGGCGAATTGCCCATTTTTACCTGATCTCCGGTCCTGCTGGCTCCGGCAAACGGACCCTTGCCCGGCTTTTGGCCGCTGCCATCCTCTGCACGGAGCAAGGTAAGCCCTGCTGCCAATGCGCCGCCTGCAAAAAGGTGCTGTCCAATGTCCACCCGGATCTGATCACCGTGGATGACACCGACCATGTGAATTTGCCGGTGGAGGTGGTCCGCAACGCCCGGGCGGATATGTACATCCGGCCCAACGAGGCAGAGCATAAGATCTATCTGTTCCCCCGCGCCCAAAATATGCGCGTGGAGGCGCAAAACGCCCTGCTGAAAATATTGGAGGAACCGCCGTCCTATGGCGTGTTTATCCTGCTGACCGACAATCCTCAGGCTATGCTGCCCACCGTCCGGTCCCGATGCACCGAGCTGGCTATGACCGCCCTGCCGGAGCATATTCTCACCGCCGCGCTGAAACAGGCCTACCCTCAGGCGGACGCGGAGCGGCTCAGCGGTGCTGTCTGCCGCAGCGGCGGCTACCTGGGACAGGCTATGCAGATCATGGAGGAGGCGGAGGATGCTTCCGAGGTAACGGTCCGTTTCCTGGAAAGCTACATCCGGGCCGATGCTTTGGCTTTGCTGCAGGTGCTGTCCAATATGGAAAAATGGAAACGGGAGCAGCTCATCCAGGAGCTGCAGCGGTGGCTGCAGGTGATCAGCAACGCCCTTGCCGCCCGCAACGGCATTGCGCCGACCCAGCTTATGGCTGCCCAATTAAGCACCGCCCGGTCCGCCGCGGATCTGATGGAGGCTATCCGGGTGCTGAAAAAAGCGATCTTGTACGCCCAGGGAAATGTTTCCGGCGGCGCGATCTGCGGCTGGCTGCAATGGCAATTACGATAAACAGGAGTATACTATGAAAGACGATAAGACAGTCAATGACCAGGTCCAGGTGGTGGACATTCAGTTCCGCCCGGGCCAAAAGGTCTATTTCTTTGATCCGGTCAATAAAACCTATCAGGCAGGTGATCATGTGATCATCGATACTGCCCGGGGACCGGAATACGGCATTTGCACCGCCGGAAACCATATGGTTGCCGCAAAAAATGTGGTGGCCCCTCTGCGTCCGGTGCTGCGGCTGGCTACCGCTCAGGATGAACGGGCGGTGGAGGCGAACCGGGCCAGGGAAAAGCACGCGTTTCAGGTCTGCCTGGAGCAGATCCGCCAGCAGGGCCTGGATATGCAGCTTACCGGAACGGAATGTGCCTTTGACGGCAGCAAGCTGATGTTCTTTTTCACCGCCGATGAGCGTGTGGATTTCCGGGAGCTGGTCAAGACCCTGGCCGGTATTTTCCATACCCGTATCGAGCTGCGGCAGATCGGCGTCCGGGACAAGGCTCGGATGGTAGGCGGCCTGGGCATTTGCGGCAGACCCTTCTGCTGCGCAAGCTTTTTGGATGATTTCCAGCCGGTTTCCATCAAAATGGCCAAGACCCAAAACCTCAGCCTGAACCCCACCAAGATCTCCGGCACCTGCGGCAGACTGATGTGCTGCCTGAAATATGAGCAGGATGCCTATGAAGACCTGATCAAATCCAGTCCCAAGGCAGAGTCCTTTGTGGATACGCCGGACGGACGGGGTACGGTGACCGAGCTGAGCCTGCTGCGGCAGCGGGTCAAGGTGCGCATGGAGGAAGACGAGGAAACCATCGGCACCTACCGGGTGGACGAGATCGCGGTCTTCCGCAACGGCAAGGCCAAAAAGACCGATGAGCCGATCCCTGCGGATTGGGCACCCATTTCCGGCGGCGGCCGCCGCAGATCTAAGCTTCGCGGTATCGATGCCGACGAAGCCGGCCTGGAGCCGGTAAAATTCCGCTACCGGAATGAGCCGGTGGAAGAGCCGGAGGCACCTGCACCGGAGGAAAAGCCCAAGGAAAACCGTCAGAACCGGAGAAACCGCAAAGGCCAAAAACCGGAGCAAAAACCGCAGGCAGCCCCGGAACAGACCAAGGCACCGCAAAAGGCCAAAAAGCCGCAGCCTGCGGAAAAGCCCGCGCAGCCTCAGGCAACGCAGGAGGGCAATCAGAATACGGAGCAGAAAAAGCCCAACCGCCGGCGGCATCACCACTACAGACATAAGCCCAAGCAATCCGGCGAAGGAAAATAAATTGCATCAAAGAGGGGGCCGTCTCATTTTAGAGACAGCCCCCTCACAGTCTGTCAAAAACCCCTGTCATTGCGAGCCAGTTCGCAAACTGGCGTGGCAATCCGTTTCTCAAAAAATTCCGTTTTTGCTTATTTTTCAGGTAAAACATATACTTTTAGGAACGGATTCCCACGTCGCTTCGCTCCTCGGAATGACACGCATTTTCGGAAAAGGTACTTTTTTGACACTCTAAGAGGGGGCCGTCTCATTTTGAGACAGCCCCCTTCACTTTTATATACCGAAAAAATGCTGTTTTCGTCAGAAATTTCCCTTTCTCAAGGCATGCTGACACATGCAAACGGAACGTGTCAGCGGATGGTGCCGCAGAAATTGTAGTTGCTGGCATCCCAGGGGCCGTACCGGCAGACGAAATAGTTCCAGGAGCCGTCACTGCCGTAGTTGCCTGTTTCCGTACAGTACCACCGGCCGGCCAGCTTCACTTCTCCCCAGAAATGGCCGATATCCTGGCGGCGGTAGCCGTTGATGATCCGGGCATCGAAGCCCAAATAGTCCAGATACTGGGCCAGCGCGCCGTTGTACTGCAGGCACTGACCGGTCCGCTCCTCGAAAATGCACTTTACATACCGGTATTTGGCGGAGGTGGTGTAGCTGTTGTCATAAACCGTATTGTAATGGATCCAGCTATGGACATACTGGGCTTTTTCCGCCCTGGTCATACCCTTCTGCAGGTGCAGCTTTTCAAAATTGGCAAAAATCGTTTTGTCCTCGCCTGTTACATACTCCGTCCAGTCCTTGTACATGGAGCTGCCCCGCACATTCATCACATCCAGCACATTGTCCGGCGTTCCGGCGGCGTTGCGCATCAGGGAATAGGCGGACTCGCTGTTGGCAGGGGTAAAGGTCCCCAGCAGCACTTTTTTGCCTTTTACGGTTTGATAGGCCTCTATGAAAACCTCATACATATACCGTTCGGTGGATACGCCGGTCAGGGTGTGATCCCGTTTGGCACCCTTTGCCACGGTTGCGATGTTGCGTGTCCTGTAAAATGTCCGGGTGCCGTCCTTGCCGTATTTGTACACATTGGCGCGGATCTTATAGGAGGTGGCACCGGGATAGGAGGACCACTGGATCCGCACAGAGCTTGCTTTTGTGGTTAGGTAAATATAAGGACCAAGCACCATGCTTGCCGTATCGGATTTGCCTAACTGGCCTTTTCGGTAGGCGGCCACCCGGTAGCTGTAGGTTTGTCCGGCTTTTTTGGCAGAGGTATCCGTGTAGGAATAATAAAACCAGTCATCTACCTCCGCAAAAAAACCGTCCCTGGACAAGGTGCCGATCCGTTTGAAGGAGGACTCGCCGGTTGCCTTTCTGTAAATATGAAATCCCAAAACACTGGCCTGCTCCGTTTTCGGATAGCTCCATTGCAGTCGCAAATGGTCCTTGTCTGCCCTGGAAACATCCGGGCTGACCTTCTGCATAGGATGGAGCTTTTGGGTGTTGGAGGTGGTTTTGACATTGCCCTTCACGCCCACGACCTTATATGTATAGGCGCTGGTGGTTTTCAGGCCGGTATCGGTGTAGGACCGGTCGGTCACACGGGCCAGCCGGATGTACTTGCCGTCGTTTCTGGCGCGGTAGATCACATAATGACTGTAATTATACTCGGTACTCCAGCTAATAAACACAGAAGTTTTGGACTTGCCGTAGCCTGTCAGGGTGATTTTTTTACTGACGGCACCCTGAGCGGTCACCGGCGGCAAAAGACTGCATACCATCAGGCAGATCAGCAGCACAGAACAAATTCTTTGAAACAGCTTCTTCACAATATCATCCTCCGTTTGTTATTCTTCCGGGGTCAGGGTTCCCACCACGCCGTCATCCTTCAGTCCGGTGATCTTCACCGGCAGGATCCGGTTGCGCAGGCCCTCCCCGGGGACATAGACTTTGACATAGTTGGGAGCGTGACCGGTGTCATACTGCCCCTCCGGCTCCTCAAACAGCACCTGCTGTACCGTGCCGATCAGCGCTTGCCGGTACTGCCGGGACATCTGGGCGGCCACCTGGGTGGCCCGCCGGCTGCGTTCCTCCTTTACGGCGTTGGGGTGCTGACCGGGCATTTTGTCTGCCGGGGTGCCGGGACGGCGGGAATAGGGGAAAATGTGCATATCCGCAAAGCCGCACCTTTGAATAAACCGCAGGCTTTCCTCCAGCTCCTGCTCCGTCTCTCCGGGAAACGCCACGATCATATCCGTGGTAATGGCACAGCCGGGGAAGTACTGCTTTAGCAGCCGGACACTTTCATAATACCGGGCGGTATCATATTTGCGCTTCATCCGCTGCAGCACCGTATCACTGCCGGACTGCATGGAAAGATGGAACTGAGGGCAAAGATTGGGCAGATCCTTCATAGCCCGGCAAAAGTCTTCCGTTACGATCCGTGGCTCTAAGGAGCCTAAGCGGATCCGCATTTGGGGGACAGCCTGCGCTACGGCGGTGATCAGCTTGTCCGGACCGGGCTTTCCCGGAAGATCCATACCCCAGGAGGCGATCTCAATGCCGGTGATCACGATCTCCCGGTAGCCTTGCTCCATAAGAAGCTTTGCCTGCTCCACCGCCAGCTCCACCGGCGCGGAGCGCACCGGGCCACGGGTGTAGGGAATGATGCAGTAGGTGCAGAAATTCACACATCCGTCCTGTACCTTCAGCATGGCACGGGTCCGGCCCTCCAGGCTGCCGGCCGGCAGTGTTTCAAACTGCCTGCGGCGCAATGCCTCATCCAAAACCTGCCGGTGCTGCCGGTCCTGGGCCGTTTGGAGCATAGCCTGCAAAAACGCTTCACGCTGACTGCTGCCGCCGATCACATCTACCTGCAGCGCTTCCAGTGCCTGGGGCGCGTGCTGGCTGTAGCAGCCGCACACGCCGATCACCGCCTGGGGGGCTGCTTTTCTGCACCGGCGGATTACCGCCCGGTTTTTCTTGTCCGCCACCGCCGTCACGGAGCAGGTGTTGATCACATAGCAGTCGCATACATCCTGAAAGCTTCCGATCTGATGGCCCATTGCCGTCAGAAGCTGCTCCATTGCCTGTGTCTCATATTGATTGACCTTGCAGCCCAAGGTGTAAAATCCAAATATCATCGTCAAAACCACCAAAAAGTCCAGTCGTACTTTGTGAAAATCGTCAGGTTCGTTTATTGAATTTCGCAGGAATTCTGCTATAATAGGAACCGACTCTTTTTATTATAAACGAAAAAAACGGATTTGTACAGCACGGAGGGACATAAAATGCGTGAATTTGATATTATTCTGCAGTCCCTGGCGCAGGTACAGGAGTTTGTAAGTCTTGCGATGGTGCAGCCCTTTGAGATTTGGGTGGGCAACGACCGGCAGAGCATCAACGGCAAAGACCTGATGGGAATGTTCAGCTTGGACTATTCCGGTCCGGTCCGTGTTCGGGCAACCTGCACAGCAGAGCAATTTTCCTGTTTTCGCACCTCCGCCGCGCAATTTATCGTATCCCATTGATTTGTTCCGGGAATACCTGGAGCGATATAAAAAACCGGACAGGCCATTTGGTCTGTCCGGTTTTTCTGTCTGGCATAGCTGCCGACAATATTCAAATTTCAGTTTATCGAGTAATTTAAACTTTGCAAAAAACCTACCGACGTGTCATTGCGAGCCGCCGAACGGCGGCGTGGCAATCTCAAAGGGAAACTTTATTCGTTTATGGTGCCAAAGGATATTTGGGGCCTGAAATAATAATTTTTTGGGTTGGAACGGGTCCTTTGGGTTATCCAACGTACACCCTTGCATTTTGAGATTGCCACGCCAGTGTGAGCACTGGCTCGCAATGACAAGTCGGTAGGTTTCTACCGTTTCGTTAAACAGGAAAAACGTTGATGCGTAACATTTTTTCTCCTTTTGCAGCAAAACAAAAACCTAAAGCGGTGTCATTGCGAACCAGTGCGCACACTGGTGTGGCAATCCGTTCTCTTGCAATGCGCAGCATTGCGCCGCCCACAGGGCGGCAATTTGACATCCTCAACAGCTCAAAAAATAAGAATTTACTCTTCAACAATTTTACTTAAGGTGTGTGTTCGGAACACGCCTTTTTTGTTTTGAAATACCAGTTGACAAACGGGCTGCGGTTCGCTATAATCTGCGATATAAATAAATATTTATCGATTATAATCAAATGCTTATGTTTCGAAGGAGACCATAACCTTGGATACAAAAATCTACAACAATTATGTTTTACATGTGGCAGAGCAGGGCAGCCTGACAAAGGCGGCCGCAGCCCTGGGCATCTCCCAGCCTGCCATCAGCTCCGGCATTACGGCGCTGGAGCAGGAGCTGGGAATTCAGATCTTCAACCGAAAAAGCAAGCCGGTCACCTTTACTGCGGAGGGGCAGATCTATTTTGATTATCTGATCAAGCTGCAGGCGCTTTCTCAGGATTTTGCCCACCGAATTCAAAGCTACCGTAAGACGGTCAACAACACGGTCACGGTAGGCGGCCCCATTGCCTATGTCAACTCTGTGCTGACAGACGGAGTGATCTGGCTGCGCAGGCAGGAGCCGTCCTGTGATGTGCGGATCAAATGCGCCCCCATGGCGGAGCTGATGGAAATGGCCACCAAGGGGGAGATCAATTGCTTTGTCAGCACCAGCGGCGAGCTGCCCCCCTGTTTTGAAAAGCGGCTGATCCACAAAGAACGGCTGCATCTTTGCATCCCAAAGTCGGATCCCATTAACCGGGAGCTGGAAGAATACCTTGTCCGCCCCGGTCAAATGGGTCCTTCCTTTGACTACAGCCGGCTTGCAGGCAGGACCTTTGTGTTTTTGGAGCATGGACAGCCGATGCAGAAGCAGATCACTGCGTTCCTGAACACCTACGGCATCCGGCCTGAGTGCCGGATCACCGTCAACCAGGTGTCCACAGCGGTGAATTTAGCGTTGAAGGGTGAGGGCATCTGCATTGCATCGGATTCTGCTCTGGAGGATACATTGGACCTGAGCGGCATTTGTATTTATGCTCTGCCGGAGCATATTTCCGGCCGCAGCATCTATATTGCCTACAACAAAGACCTGTTTATCCCTGACGCCTGTCAGATGTTGCTGGAATACTTATCCGGCAAAGTATAATTCACAATCAACAAAGGAGCATTACCATGAGAAAAACAAAAGCACTGACCCTGATCCTGATCAGCATTTGTATGCTGCTTGCCTGCACCGCCTGTGGCGGCGCACCGAAGGAAAAAACACTGACGATCGCCTATCAGGGCGGCATCGGCTATGCGCCGGTGCATATGATGGAGGCAAAAAACCTGATTGAAGCCAACTATGACGGAGAGATTACCGTTAAGTTTGTAAAGCTGGATTCCGGCGCGGCCATCAACGAGGGCATCATCGGCGGTACCGTGGATATCGGCTGTATGGGCCTGGCACCAGCCATTTCCGGCGTGGCAGCCGGTATTCCCTATAAGGTCCTGTCCAATCTGTGCGCCCAGTCCCACGGCCTGATGAGCAACGACCCCGGCATCACCAAGCTGACAGACATCACCTCCGAGGACAAAATTGCCCTGGTCTCCACCGGCTCCTTCCAGCACCTTTTGCTGGCTATGGCCGCGGAGCAGAGCCTGGGTGACCCCCATGCACTGGACCATAACATTCAAAATATGTCCCACGCAGAGGGCATGGCCTCCCTGCAATCCGGAACCGTCAAGCTGCACCTGACCTCCTCTCCCTTTATTTATCAGGAGCGTGACAGCGGTGCCTATACGGAGCTTCCGGAGATCGCCCAGGTATGGCCCAACGGCAATTCCTTCCTGGTGGCCATGGGTTCTACTGCCCTGGAGCAGGATCCGGCACTGCTGCAGGCGGTACAAACTGCCTTTGCCCAGGCCATTGATTTTATCAACAACAACCGGGATGAGGCCGCACAGATCGAAAGTGAGTACCTGGGACTGGATCTGGAAACCGTGACCGGGTATTTGGAGCAGCCGGACTGCCAGTTCTTCCCGGAGCTTCGGGGTGCGGATACCATGGCGCAGTTTATGCACCGGGCAGGCTTTATTGAGAAGGAAGTCAATATGGATGACTTCCGGTTCTCCTTTGTGGCCGGCTCCTGAAAAGAGGACTAAGCCATGAAAAAACACACACCCTTGCTGGCACAGCTTTTGTTCGTGGTGCTGTGCGTGGTTTTTTGGCAGTGGTATGCCAATACAAGAGGCATTATGGGTTTTCCGCCTTTGGATCAGATATTCCAAAAGCTGCTGGACTGCTTCACCAACCCTCAGCGGCAGATTTTGCTTTATTTGGGAAACTCTTTGCTGTCGGTGCTGAAGGGCCTGAGCATCGGTGCCCTGTTGGCGCTGCTGCTATCCGCGATCTGCGCCGTCAGCCGGGTATTCAGTGCGGTATATACCCTGGTGGTATCGGTGTTTGACCTGCTGCCCGGCGTGGCACTGCTGCCGATTTTGATGATCACCGTAGGTGCCAACGACACCGCCATTTTGATTTTAGTGATCCACTCCGTGGTCTGGCCCATGTCCCGGAGTATTATGGACGGCTTCAAGGCTACCCCGGCCATCTACGTGGAATCCGGCAAAAATATGGGTCTCGGCGTGGCTGGACTGATCTTCGGTGTCTATGTGCCTGCCACCTTTGCCAGCATCCTGTCCGGCATTAAAGTGGGCTGGGCCAGGGCCTGGCGTGGCCTGATCAGCGCGGAAATGATCTTCGGTGCTGCCCAGTCTGCGGGCATTGGTGTATTTATCAACAACGCCCGGACGGTCTGGATCGATTATCCCAGCGTGTACGCCGCCATTGTTTTGATCATATTGGTAGGTGTGGCGGTGGAATACGGTGTGTTCCAGGTGATCGAACGGCATACTGTCAGAAAGTGGGGGATGATCCGATGAAGGAATTGCTGAAGATCCGGGATCTGACAAAGGGTTATACCGATCGGTCCATCCTGGAAAAGCTGGACCTGACCGTCTATGAAAATGAATTTATCTGCATTTTAGGGCCTTCCGGCTGCGGTAAATCCACCCTGCTGCGCTGCATTGCGGGGTTTGAGGATTACACCGGCAGTATCCTTTGCAACGGCAAGCCTGTCACCGCACCGGCACCGCAGCGAATGATGGTCTTTCAGGACTACAACCAGCTTTTCCCCTGGAAGACGGTGGAGCAGAATATTCAGTATCCCTTGAAGGTCAACGGCCTGCGTGACAAAGAAAAGCTGCGTCAGATCTCCGACGAGTATGTTCACAAGGTGGGCCTTGACGGTTACCAGCGTTACTATCCCCATGAGCTGTCCGGCGGTATGAAGCAGCGGGTAGCCATTGCCAAAGCACTGGCGTTTAAGCCGGAGCTGATTTTGATGGACGAGCCTTTTGCCGCGCTGGATGCCATTACCCGGAACAGCCTGCAGCAAGAGCTGGCGGATATTTCCGCAAACGAAAACGTCACGGTGATCTTCATCACCCATAATATTCAGGAGGCCCTGACATTGGGTACCCGGGTGCTGCTGATGAACAAGCAGGGAAAGATCGTCATCGATGAGGAAAATACCATCCCCAAGCCGGTGAAGCCTTCCTCCCCGGGCTACGGTGCCATGTGGGACCGCTTCTCCCGTGGCTTGGCCCAGGAAAGCAATTAAAAAGCCATGGGGCGTGCTGCAAAAACGCAGCACGCCCCAAAACAGTATTCACACGTAAAATTCCGATTTATCGAGCACTCAAACAGCCTCTCCCTTTGGGAGAGGTGTCAGCCCGAACGGGCTGACGGAGAGGGCTTTTGCAGCGCTTTACGGCCCTCTCAGTCAAAAATCAGAGATTTTTGCCAGCTCTCCCAGAGGGAGAGCGTGTTGTTCCTTAAAGCCTGCAACAGTTCGATAAACTGAAATTTGAAGCGGGATCGTTTCATATTTTTTCTTCCCGGCGCATAGATTGTCCCGGGAGGAATGACTATGAAGATCAAGGACCTTGTTATCATAATTGGGACGGTACTGGCTGCCGCGGTGCTGACGATCGCACAGCTATGGCCAAATACCGTCCCTACCGTTTCCTGGGGGCTGAGCTTTCAGCAGGAGGGGAAGACCCCGTCCGGTCCTGCTTCCGGGGAGCAGCTTCGAAAATACGGTGCCGCTTATGCCGGAGATGACGACGAAAAGGTTTTGTAACTGACCTTTGATGCCGGCTACGAAAACGGCTGCACCCGTCAGATTTTGGACACACTGAAAAAGCACAATGCTCCGGCAGCCTTCTTTTTGGTGGGCAGCTACCTGCAAAAAAACGCTGACCTGGTACGCCTGATGGTGGAGCAGGGCCACATTGTAGGCAATCACACCATGGACCACCCGGATATGAGCAAGCTTTCCGATCCGGAGGCATTTTCCCAACAGCTGCGGGAGGTGGAGGACCTGTTTTTGGAGGTGACCGGCAAAGAACTGCCGAAGTTTTACAGGCCGCCACAGGGCGTTTACAGTGAGGAAAATTTAAAGCTGGCCCAAAAGCTGGGGTATCACACGGTTTTTTGGAGTCTTGCCTACAAGGACTGGGAAAATAACGCCCAGCCTACCCGGGATTATGCTTTTTCCAAGCTGCTCCCCCGCGCCCACAACGGGGCCGTGGTGCTGCTACATTCTACTTCACAAACCAATGCGCAAATCCTGGACGAGCTGCTGACCCGTTGGGAGCAGGAGGGCTACCGCTTTGCCCCTATTTCCCAGCTTTTTGATTAGCTGGCTACGCCGTAAAGGGCGACGGTAAACTGATAAAGCGCCTTGTCCCGTCGGCGGTATACCGAGGACTGCTCGCATCCCAGCTCTGCGCAAAGCGCCGCGGCGGCGCAGCTAACCGGTTCTATGTACATCAGGCTCAAAATGCGCTGATCCTCTTTCGGCAGTGTGTTAAGAGCTCCGTCGGTCACATTGAGCCACTGCACAGCGTTGTTGTAGGCTCTTCGCAGCTCTTGCCGCTGGATGATATTGTTCATCAGCCAGTTTTCCCGGCTGTGCGCTTTGCTGCTGTTTCCTATCCGCTCCAAATTGCCGGAGCCGGTGTTCGAGGCCTCCTGCTCCAGACGTTTCAGCTCCTGAGGCAGGTTTTTCACCGCCTGCTTCATGCCGGAATACAGACGCAGCCGCTCCACAGCTTCCTGCTTCCAGTTCATAGGCGGCCCTCCCCGGCGGAGTGGTCCGCACTGTGCTTTGCGTAAAAGCCGTGAATCAGGGACCAACGCACCAAAAACCATTTGCTCCATTTTTGACAACGTTTGTTTTCACAGTTCCCGGGATCACCAACGCTTTTGCAGTGATCACAGGGACAATTCTGCTGAAGCTTCATCTTGTACACTTCCTTTCTGCGCTTGCGCGCATCGGCGGCACCGGACGGTTTCCAGGGAATACAGCTCTGCGCCACATTCCGGGCACCAGGCTGCGGGCAGCACCTGCTGCGGATCACCGCCCCAAGGGGGGTCAACCGAAACAGGTCTGCGGCGGCCCGGTTTTAAATAAACAATGGGTGTCCGCACAAAATAATCTCCTTGTATGATGGTAGTACTTGCCGGCTTTGTAGCTTCATATTAGTACTTGAACGAGTACTTGTCAATAAGATGCTTTCAATTTTTACCAGCTTTGTGTACTTGTACAAGTACAGTCTGTATTTTTTGTTCAGCTTATACAAAATGACGGACGTGTCTTCGTGTAAATAAACCGTTAACTTTCGCTGTTTTCGGTTGAATTTCTGAAAAAATGCAATATAATAATGCTATCATCCAAACAAAAGGTGATCTTATGAATTTTTTTCGCAACCTTCTGTGGCGAATAAAGGACGGCCTTCGCCGCTTTATGATCGGCCGCTACGGCAGTGACAAGCTGAATATCGCCCTGCTGCTGACTGGTGTGGTGCTTTGGCTTTTGTCCAATTTCATTCCTTTCACCGGCGTGAAGCTTTTGCTGCTGTTGGCCTATTATTTCCTGATGGGTTTGGCCATTTTCCGGATGCTCTCACGCAATACCTATAAGCGTTATCAGGAAAACAAAAAATATTTGCAGTTTATCGACCGGATCAAGGACCGGGAGCATCGGTATTACGACTGTCCCCGTTGCCGCCAGCAGGTCCGCGTTCCCCGTGGCAAGGGCAAGATCTCCATCACCTGCCCAAAGTGTAAAGAAAAGTTCATCAAAAAGACCTGACAAAAGGGGCGTTGCACCAATGTGCAGCGCCCCGTTGTTATTTTATAAGGTTAAACTCCCGCTTGTCGAGCTATATCAACCGTACAACACCGTAGGGCGGGGGCTTGCTCCCGCCGTTTTTTTACCTTTTCCTTTACCTTTTATAGGCGGGGGGTGCAAGCCCCCGCCCTACGCATACCTGTTCCGTTGAACATCTTGACAAACTAAAAATAGAGGAGGGATGGTTTATGGCAGGCAGGTTATCCTTTTTATAAAACATTCCGGCAGCCGCATGGACTGCCGGAATGTTTTGGTTGCATATCAGGGTTGATCAGGGGCTTTGCGTTTCCCAATGTCCGGCAGAATTTTTGCCGCGCGCCGGTTATGCGGGGCACAGGTGGACCGGGAACTGGGTCTTGTCCACACTGTCGGCCTTGTCGCCGGTGATGTAGTAAGTGCTTTGAGCGCTAATGTCGGTGTGGGAGCTATAAGTACCCATATAGAAGGAATTATCCTGATCGTATTGATAAATCAAAGTGTTTGCGTCACTGCTGTAAGTAAAGACCTCGGCAGGAGCCGTGGTGGTCAGCTCCAGTGTGCCTCTGGGATAAGCTTCTCCGCTTCTGAAATAGGCGTACACACGGATATAAGTCTTTGTGCTGCCGTTGTAGAAGTACAGGCGGTAGCCGCCGGAGGCCTGCTCCAGGTACACATCCACCGCCTCGGCTTCGTTGGTTGTGGTTGCCAGGCGGTAGTTAACCGTGGCGGATTCGGTCTGTCCGTTGAAGTACAGCATGGAGCCGTTGTTCATGTACATTTTGTAGGGGACACCCGGAACAGGCTGCACAGGCTGAGAGGGCTGCGTGGGCTGAGAAGGCTGAGAGGGCTGTGTCTGCACTGTGACGGTAAGCTTTGCAGCACCACTGTAGATCGCATTGGCGTATTGGTCGGTGATCTTGCAGCGGTACTGATAGCCGCTGCGGCTGGCAGTGGCCGGAACGCTGAGAGTCGCGGTCTTGTTGCCGGTAGCAGACGCGGCCTTCCAGCTTCCTGTAGAGGAGGTGCGGTATTGCCACTGGTATTTCAGGCCTGT
Source organism: Oscillospiraceae bacterium (assembly GCA_017435615.1). GTDB lineage: Bacteria > Bacillota > Clostridia > Oscillospirales > Oscillospiraceae > Faecousia. Next base: position 30,441 of record JAFSET010000031.1, read on the forward strand.
ACCGGTGGCTTTTACGGTGAATTTGGCAGTCAGTCCTTCCGTGACGGACTGATTTGCCGGCTGAGCAGTGACTTTCAGGGTCACCAGCTTCAAGGTAACTGCCTGGGAGTAGATCACATTGCTGTACTTGTCTGTGATCTTGCAGCGGTACTGATAGCCGCTGCGGCTGGCGGTTACGGGGACGCTCATGGAGGCGGTCTTGTTGCCGGTGGCGGCGGCAGACTTCCAGCTTCCTGTGGAGGAAGTGCGGTACTGCCACTGATATTGTAAGCCGGTGCCGCTGGCCTTGACTGCAAATACAGCGGTTTTTCCGTCGGGCATATTCCGGTTGACAGGCTGTGCGGTGATCTTCAGAGTCACCAGCTTCAGAGTCACTGCGTTGGAATAGACCGTGCTGCCGGTGCTGTCTGTGATCTTGCAGCGGTACTGATAGTTGTTCCGGCTGGTGGTAGCGGCTACGCTGAGGGTGGCGGTCTTGTTGCCGGTAGCGGATGCGGCCTTCCAGCTTCCTGTGGAGGAAGTGCGGTACTGCCATTGGTATTTCAGGCCCGTGCCGGTGGCCTTTACGGTAAATTTGGCGGTGGTTCCCACGGGAACATACTTGTTGGACGGCTGCGCGGTGATCTTGGCACTGGCTGCCATAGACATGGTCACGGTTTTAGACTGGACAGTAAAGCCGTTTTTGTCGGTGACAACGCAGAAGACCTTTCGGCCGCTGTAGCTGGCGTTCATGGTAAAGCTGTAGCTGGCGGTGGTAACAGAAGCCTTGGAGAAGGTGGTATCGGAGGCGTTATTGGTATAGTACCACTGATAGGTCAGGCCGGTACCCTTGGCGGTGCAGGTGACCTTGGCGGTGGCACCGCTGCGTACCGTTACATTGACGGGCTGCTTGGAGATCTTTACCGGTGTGGGATAGCTCCAGGCGGCATTTTCCAGGGCGGTGTTGCCGCTGTCAATACGCATAGCGGATCGGTTGGCGGAAGAACCGGAATGTTTCACATACTTCAGGCTGCTGCAGCCACTGAACGCAGAGCCGTTGACTGCGACTACGCTGGGACCCATGGTGACCGTTGTCAGCTTGGGACAGCTTGCAAAAGCGGATTTGCCGACGGTGATCACACTGTTGCCAAGGGTCACCGTTTTGAGATTGTCGCAATAACCAAAGGCCAGCTCACCAACGGTGATCACGCCGTTTCCAATGCGCACATTTTCCAGGCCATCACAGCTAAAAAACGCCTCTTTACCGATCACGGTGACGCTGTCAGGAAAATAAATATATTTCAAGCTGGGGCACTTGCAAAACGCATCTGTGTCCACAACGGAAACACTTTTCGGAATAACAACGCTGGTTAGATTGGGACAGCCGGAAAAACAGCTCGCAGGAATGGCGGAAATGCCGTTACCCAACTGAACTGAGGTCAGCTTACAGCCCGCAAATGCGCTTTCTCCAAGTTCTGTAACACTGTCGGGGATCGTGATACTTTTCAGCGCGGTGTAGTAAAAGCAGGTATCTCCTATGGATTTCAGCTTGTTGCTGAGGGTTATGCTGTTCAGCGCATAACATCTGTAAAAACAGCAATCTCCAATAGACGTTACGGTATTCGGAAGAACGATTTTCTTCAATGCTTCGCAGTCCGAAAAAGCAAACTGGTCAATGGTTTTCAGCTTGTTGCCCAACGTGATGCTTTCCAGCTTCTCACAGTCTGCGAAAGTGCTTGAACCAATGGAGGTGACTCCGCTGCCGGTGTCAAAGCTTTTCAGACTCTTGCAATAAGAAAAGGCCACATTACCGATCGTCTTGACGCTGTTGGGAAGCGTTACAGAGGTCAAAGAGCCACAGCCTTCAAACGCATAATTGCCGATGGACTGAATTTTTGATCCCCAGGTGATCTTGGAAAGATTTGCACAGCCGGAGAAGGCGTAAGCGCTTACAGAGGTCATAGCGCTGCTCAGCTTGACCGATGCCAGGGAGCTGCAATCTCTGAAAGCAGACTCTCCAACTGTGGTGACACTGTTGGGAATTACAACAGAGGCTAAAAATTCGCAGCCGTAAAAAGCGCAGTCTCCAATGGATTTCAGTCCGCTGCCCAGAGTGACACTGGCAAGGTTGCTGCAGTTTTGAAAGGCATACGCTTCAATAACCGTTACGCTGTTGGGAATGACCAGCTTGGTGATATAGCTGCATCCATTGAAGGCATAACGCTCAATGGTCTTCAGGGTGGAAGGAAGGGTGATCGTATAAAGATCATCGTTCCAGTTGAAAGCACTGGCACCGATGGTGCGGACCGGGCAGCCATCGATATAGCTGGGGATGGTCAAAGAGACGGCAGAGCCGGTGTATTTGGTGATGGTGACCTCGCCGTTTTCCACGGTGTATTCCAGTCCTGCGGGAACCGTAGCCGCCTGGGCGGTGATCGCGCCGGTGATCAGCAGGCTCAGCAGAAAACAAACGGAAAGCAGTCGTATCCATTTTCTTGCGTTGAACATTATAAATTCCTCCTTATGGTTTGAAAACGGCAGAACTGACCTGCCGTCTGTTTCCTACAATATATCGGAAATCCGATATATTGTCAAGAAAATATAACGCCTTTTTTAATCTATCGTATTTTCGTTACTGTGGGTACAATAATATAAAAAAGGCACAGGAGGGATCATATGCAGGAACATGAGATCATTCAGCGGATCAAGGACCTTTGCAAGGCACGCTCCTGGACACTGTACCGCCTGGCAAAGGAGAGCAGGATCCCCTATTCCACGCTATGCACCATGCTCCACAAAGAGAATTCCCCGTCTGTTCCCACGCTGATCAAGCTTTGCGACGGCTTTGGCATAACCCTTTCCGCTTTTTTTGACTGTGGGCATACGCCGCCCTGTCAGACACCGCTGCCGGAAAGCTGGCAGCAGCTCACCCCGGAAAATCAGGCCTCCGCAGAGCAATATATGCAGTTTCTTTTGTCGCAGCAACAGAATTAGACCGGTCTTTGCGTAAGCCAAGGGGCGTTGCACCAATGTGCAGCGCCCCGTTGTTATTTTATAAGGTTAAACTCCCGCTTGTCGAGCTATATCAACCGTACAACACCGTAGGGCGGGAGCAAGCCCCCGCCCTACGCATGCCTGTTCCGTTGAACATCTTGATAAACTGAAAATAGAGGAAGGATGGTTTATGGCAGGCAGGTTATCCTTTTTATAAAATATTCCGGCAGCCGCATGGACTGCCGGAATGTTTTGATTTTATTTCGCGTATTCCACAGCTTTGGTTTCCCGGATCACATTGACCTTGATCTGACCGGGGTATTCCAGCTCGGACTCGATCTTCTTGGCAATATCCCGGGCCAGCAGGATCATGTTGTCCTCGGTGACCTCCTCGGGCTTGACCATGATTCGGACCTCACGGCCTGCCTGGATGGCAAAGGCCTTTTCTACGCCGGGATAGGAGCCGGTGAGCTCTTCCAGCTTCTGCAGACGGCGGATGTAGTTTTCCACGTTCTCACGGCGCGCGCCGGGACGGGCAGCAGACACCGCATCAGCGGCCTGGATCAGCACTGCGATCACCGTCTTGGGCTCCACATCACCGTGGTGAGCCTCAATGGCGTTGATCACAACAGGATTTTCCTTATACTTCCGGGCCAGCTCCGCGCCAAGCTGCACGTGGCTGCCCTCGACCTCGTGGTCGATGGATTTGCCCAGGTCATGCAGCAGGCCTGCACGCTTTGCCAGGGTCACATCCACACCCAGCTCCGCGGCCATCAGGCCGGCAATGTGGGCCACTTCCATGGAGTGGTTGAGCACATTCTGACCGTAAGAGGTGCGGTACTTTTGACGGCCCAGGATCTTTACCAGCTCCGGGTTCAGGCCGTGGACACCGGTCTCCAGGCAGGCACGCTCGCCTTCCTCCCGGATGGTGCGGTCCACTTCCTTGCGGGCCTTTTCCACCATATCCACGATACGGGTGGGGTGGATGCGGCCGTCCACGATCAGCTTCTCCAGCGCCAGACGGGCGATCTCCCGGCGTACCGGGTCGAAGGAGCTGACGGTAATAGCTTCGGGGGTATCGTCGATGATCAGGTCCACGCCGGTGATGGTCTCCAGAGTCCGGATGTTCCGGCCCTCGCGGCCAATGATGCGGCCCTTCATCTCGTCGTTGGGCAGAGGTACAACAGAAACGGTAGCCTCCGCGACATGGTCAGCGGCACAGCGCTGAATTGCCAGGGACAGGACCTCACGGGCCTTTTCGTCGGCCTCGTCCTTCATCTGCTGCTCGATCTCTTTGATCTTCAGGGCGGTCTCGTGGCGGATATCCTCCTCCACCAGATCCAGCAGATACTTCTTCGCCTGCTCCTGCGTCAGGCCGGACAGCTTCTCCAAAGTGGCGATGTGCTGCCGTCTGATGGCCTCAGCCTCCTGCTTGATCTCGGCAACCTCAGCCATACGGTTGGCCAGGTCTTCCTCTTTGCGCTCAAAGGCATCGGTCTTCTTGTCCAGGTTTTCTTCCTTCTGCTGCAGCCGGCGCTCTTGCTTGCTCAGCTCGGCACGGCGTTCTTTGACTTCTTTTTCGTACTCTGTGCGGGATTTATGGATCTCGTCCTTTGCTTCCAGAAGCATTTCCTTCTTGCGGCTCTCACCGCTGCGGATGGCTTCATTGATCAGCCGGGTAGCCTCTTGCTCGGCAGAGCCGATCTCACGTTCGGCGAACTTCTTGCGGTAGCCAACACCGGAACCGAAGCCGATACCGATGCCCACTGCGGCAGCAACGACGATCAGAATAATTGCTAAATAAAGCTCCATAAACTCGAACACACCTCCTTTGTAGAATAGGTACAAGCCGGAGGGTGGGCGTTATGGGCCCCTGCTACGCTGTAAAATTGTAAAGGGTAACAAACAAAATAAACAACGCCATGAGGCGGTAAACGCGGTCCTCCGGATCATTACCGGATAAAAATGAAACGCGGGAAGGCAAGTCATACTTCCTCAGCGTACACTATACCACATCTATTTTACCTGCAAGAGGTACGCTTGTCAAGAAAAAAACCAAATTTGAAAAATAATAATTTTAATATCAAATTATTTTTATTGATTTTTTGTTGATCATGGTGTATGATAGCATTGCAAAATATGGGATACCTGTTTGATAGGCCTGTGGAAGAAGGGCGATGATCCCCGTTCTGTGGGGCCTGTGATCGGAAAATCTCTAAATATTAATGATGAAAGAGGTAATTAAAAATGGCAAAGCTTGACCTGACCAAATATGGCATTACCGGTACCACCGAAATTGTCCATAACCCCTCCTACGAGGCTTTGTTCGAAGCTGAGATGGACCCCTCCCTGGAAGGCTTTGAGAAGGGCCAGCTCACTGAGCTGGGTGCTGTCAATGTAATGACCGGTATCTACACCGGCCGCTCCCCCAAGGATAAGTTCATCGTAATGGACGACACCTCCAAGGATACCGTGTGGTGGACCTCCGACGAGTTCAAGAACGACAACAAGCCCGCTTCCAAGGAAGCCTGGGCAGAGTGCAAGCGTCTGGCTATGCAGGAGCTGTCCAACAAGAAGCTGTACGTGATGGACGTTTTCTGCGGCACCAACGCCGACTCCCGTATGGCTATCCGCTTCATTATGGAAGTGGCATGGCAGGCTCACTTCGTTAAGAATATGTTCATCGCTCCCACTGCTGAGGAGCTGGAGAACTTCGAGCCCGATTTCGTTTCCTACAATGCTGCCAAGGCTAAGGTAGAAAACTACAAGGAGCTGGGTCTGAACTCCGAGACCGCCGCCATCTTCAACCTCACCGACAAGGAGCAGGTCATCCTGAACACCTGGTACGGCGGCGAGATGAAGAAGGGTATGTTCTCCATGATGAACTACTACCTGCCCCTGAACGGCATGGCCTCCATGCACTGCTCCGCCAACACCGACATGAACGGCGAGAACACCGCTCTGTTCTTCGGCCTGTCCGGCACCGGCAAGACCACCCTGTCCACCGACCCCAAGCGTCTGC
>JAFSET010000005.1 GCA_017435615.1 Oscillospiraceae bacterium
GGAAGCGTCACTGCCGCCTACGGTGGTTTTGCCGCTGGCATCGTGATTGGTTTCTGTGGTGCTGTAGATGTTCCAGGCAGTCTTGGTCTGATCCTCGGCTTCAATCTTGTGAGGCGCAGGATCCGGCCGATCGTCTGCCGGAATTTCCGGTGCGGCTAAAACTGTCAGCTTGCCATCTAAGTACACGCAGTCCACATTGGCATAGCCCCAGCTGTAGGCATCCACCAGGTCACGGATCAAAGGAATGGCAACGATCTCGTTGCGGCCTTTTTTTAGGGTGACGGTGATGGTTTCGGTGTCATAGGTCCAGTTGTTCTTGCCTTGGAAGGTTGCTTGATAGGGGGCCTTGCCGTTGACAAAGAACACGGCATAAGCAGCCGGGTCCAAATCGGTGTTATTGCTTTGATTGCCGGCTTTCACCTGATAACGCAGGGCAACGGTGTATTCACCGTCAGCCGGGGCATTTACTGCCCACTTGACATAGGCGGTATTGCCCAGCTTGACACCGGGAACCAAATCTGCAAAGTATACATTCTTGGAAGCGTCACTGCCGCCTACGGTGGTTTTGCCGCTGGCATCGTGATTGGTTTCTGTGGTGCTGTAGATGTTCCAGGTGGTCTTGGTCTGGTCCTCAGCCTCCACTGTGATATAATCCGGTATAATCTCAGGAGCGCGCAAAACAGTCAACTTGCCGTCCAAGTATACGCAGTCTACATTGGCCCAGCCACCGCCCCAGGCATCATACAGATCCTTGACCAAGGGGACCGCAATGATCTCATTGGTGCCTGCGTGCAGGGTCAGTGTAATGGTTTCGGTATCATAAACCCAGTTGTTCTTGCCCATGAATTGGGCCTTATAGGCTGTTTCGCCGTTTACAAAGAAGGCTGCGTAGGCAGCTGGGCTCAAACGGGTATCGTTATCCTTTTTGTCGGCCTTGACGCTGTAACGCAGGGCGATGGTGTATTCACCGTCAGCCGGTGCTTCCACTTTCCACTTTACAAAAGAGCTTTTACCCAACTTTACGCCGGGAATTAAATCCGCGTAGTAGATATTCCTGGAGGCATCGCCACCGCCGACAACCGCACCGGCACTGGCGCTCTTGTTGTTCTCCACCTTGTTGTATACATTCCAGGCGGTATAAATGCTGTTTTCTGCTTCCAGTCGGTTTCGTTCCGCAGAAAGACGGCTGTCTATATACAGGCAGTCAACCTTCGCTGTGCCGGTCTGCTCTGCGGTCACCGGAATGACAACCAGGGTATTGCTGCCCTTTCTCAGCGTCAGCCTCAGGGTTTGTGTGTCACCTATGCTGTTGTTCTCACCCAGAAAGACGGCCTTGTATGCGGTCTCACCGTTGACAAAGACAGCAGCATAGGCGTCTTCGTTTAATTCCGACAGGTAGCGCAGTGCAACATAGTATTCTCCGTCTGCCGGGGCAGTGAGTGTCCACCGAATGTAAGCGGTGTCCGTCAGATCCACACCGGCGGAAAGGTCATCAAAGGCTACGTTTTGTGCGGTTTCACCGCTGACCAGGGTGTTACCGCTGGCTGCGGTATGCTCCAGGGTAGTGTCGAACTGATTCCAGCCTGCGCTTTGCGTATCCTCTGCCTCCAGCTTTACAGCCGGTACAGCCTTCAAAGTGTCTTCAATGTACAGGCAGTCCACATTGGCATAACCGGGATCCTGCGCGCCATAGGAGTCCATCAGATCCCTGATAAAGGGAATGGCTATGATCTTGTTTTCGCCCTTTTTCAGGGTGACCTCCACAGTCTTGGTATCCGACACCCAGTTGTCCTTGCCGGTAAAGTCCGCACGGTAGACATCTTTGCCATTGATAAAGAAGGTACAGTACGCTCCGGAATCCAGCAACTCACCGCTGGGCAACGGCTTGGCATTCATGAGATAACGCAGGCCAATGGCATACTCGCCATCCTCCGGTGCTGTCACAGTCCACTGGATATAGGCCGTTCCGGACAGGTCTGCTCCTTCTGTTAGCTGACTGTATAGCAGATTGTTTTCCAGCTTGGCTCCGCCAACCAGATATCCGCCTGCGTGGGCATCAGCCCGGGGACCTTCTACTGTGCTGTAGTTGTTCCATTGGGCATAGAGTGTATTTTCTGCCTCCACCGGCTTTAAAACAGCCGGTGCTTCCGGCACCTTCGGCGTCAGCCGGGTATCCAAATACAGGCAGTCCACATTGGCCCAGCTTTCTCCCAGCGCCGTGATGATATCCTTGACCAGGGGAATGGCAATGATCTCATTGATTCCCTTTTTCAGGGTGAGCGTCACACTTTGGGTGTCGGAGACCCAACCGTTTTTACCGGTAAAGACGGCCTTGTAAGGCGTTTTGCCGTTTACAAAGAACACCGCATAGGCCTGAGGATCCAGCTCGGCGTTATTGGAAATGCCGTTGACCTTCATCAGATACCGCAGTGCCACAGCATATGCGCCATCTGCCGGCGCTTCGACATACCATTTGATATATGCCGTATCAGACAAATCGGCATCGGCCTTTAATTCTGCAAAGGAACTGTTTTTTCCATGCTTGCCGCCGCCTACGATTACGCCATTGCTGGCATCTGTACGGTTTTCTGTGGTTTCAAAATTGTTCCACACCGCATAGGTGGTGTTTTCAGCCTCGATTCGGTTTTTAACCGGAGTCAGTCCCTCCTGGATATACAGGCAGTCTATGTTGGCCCAGCCACCCTCATAGGCCTCCAACAGCTCCTTGACCAGCGCAATCGCGACGATCTCGTTATCACCGGCCGCTAAATTTACCTGAATCGGCTGTGTATCGGAAACCCAGTTACTCTTGCCGGTAAACGCTGCCTGATAGGCATCCTTACCGTTAATGAAGAAAGATGCATAGGCCTTGGGATCCATAGCCTGGTTGTTGCCGTATCGATTTGCATACGGCTGATAACGCAAACCGATATAATAGGCACCTGCGTGCGGTGCGTGCACCGTCCACTTTACATAGGCGGTTTCAGACAGGTCTACTCCTTCTGTCAGGTCTGCATAGGCAATATTATGGGCTTGATTGCCACTGCCAACAAGTACACCGCCGGAAGCGTTGACGTTTTCTTCCGATTTGGTGTAGGAATTCCAGGAGGCATACAGGGTATTCTCCGCCTCCACCGTCTGCATAGCAGGCATTTTTTCATTCTCCACGGCTTGCAGACGGGTATCCATATAGAGGCAATCCATGTTTGCCCAACCCCAGGTCAGGGAAAGATCATCAAAGATATCTCTGACCAACGGAATGGCAATGATCTCGTTTTTGCCCTCGTTTAGGGCAACCGAGACGGTCTGGGTATCATAGACCCAGCCTTTTTCACCGTTAAATGCAGCCTTATAAGGTGTCTGACCGTTGACAAAGAAGGTCACATAAACCTTTTCCTTTAACGAACCGGTATGGGAACCGCTGATGCTGATATGGGCACGGGCGGCAATATCGTAATTGCCTGCTGCCGGTGCGTCCACTGTCCACTTGACATAGGCGGTGGAAGAAAGATCTACGCCGGCCTGCAAATCGGCATAATGGACATTGCTGTCCGTATTTGCACCGCCTACCTGAATGCCGCCGCTGGCGTTGGTGTTGGATTCTGTTGTGCTGTAGCTGTTCCATACCGTGTAGTCGGTGTTTTCCGCTTCCACCACATTCTTCACGGAAGTAAGGGTATTTTGAATATACAGACAGTCCACATTGGCCCAGCAGCTACCGCCTAAAGACTGGATAACATCTTTGACCAAAGGGATGGCAACGATCTCGTTGACACCCTTTTTCAGAGAAACACTGACAGAATCTGTATTGGAAACCCAGTTGTTCTTACCCTGAAAATTGGCTTTATAAGCAGTTTCCCCGTTGACAAAGAATGTAGCATAAGGTGTGCTTGTAAAGCTTGTATTATTGGAAATGGATGTAGTTTTCAAAAGATATCGCAGCGAAATGTTATAATTTCCGTCTGCGGGCGCTTCTACCAGCCATTTCACATAAGCCGTATCGGAAAGATCAGCCGTCTGTTTCAGATCATCAAACGCAATGTTCTTTCCGTGGCTTCCACTGCCCACCATGGAACCGCCGCTGCAATCTGTGCGGCTTCCGTTACCTTCCACATTTGTAAAGGTATTCCAAATTGCACAAAAACGGTTTTCAGCCTCCACAGCAGTTAGCCCCGAGGGGGCAGACACTGCGGCAAAAACCACATCCGGGAACATAGGCAGGAGCATTGCAAAACACAAAAGAAGCGCTAGGAGCCGTTTCATATAATGGTTCATCGTAATGTCCTCCGTTCCCTTAATACACATTGCCGTCCCAGGTCAGGGTCACGGTAGCCATTGCCGGCAGGGTGTACTCCAGAACCTTGTCGCCAACAACCAGCTTAAATGTGTTTTCTGCTGTATTCTCATTGCAAATCACGGCAGTCATGGTGCCGTTTTCGTTGCGGTAAACCGCATTGGCCACCAGTCCCTTGAAGTCACTACGGGTATCGGTGGAGTCCACGCGAACCGCGCCGGGACGGATGAATTTGCTGAAATGGGCCAGGGCATAAAAGTCCTCCAGATAGGCAACCGTCTTTTCCTGTCGGTTCCATTCCAGCATACCGATGCCCATAATGTTGACGGATTTTCCTTCGTCATCCACCAGTGCCGGTCCGTACGCTTCATCCAAACAAATATTCCACAGGATGTGGGCACCGGAGCCGATCAGTTGTGATTTAAACAGCCAATCCATCTGCCGGAAGAAGCGTGCGGCATTGGACTGGGTCCGGCCTGCGGCCTCCGTAATGTAGATAGGCAAATCCGGGAACATCTCGTGAACTTCCTGGATCTCGGAAAAATCGTCGTTATATGTATGAAAGCACATCGCGTCGACGCTGCTGAAGGTCTTACCCAACAAGGTCTGTCCACTGGCTCCTGTGTTGAAATCCCAGCACATCACCTTGGTATCCAGGCCGGCCTTTCCCAAAGAGGGCTTCAGGTAGACATTGATCATAGTGGCATGGTTATCCGTATTCATATACATTGCCGCAATGCTGTGGGTAGCCGTAGGCTCGTTCTGATCGGTGATGGCATAGATGGGAATACCGTGCGCTTCGTAGGCCTGAATGGACTTGACCAAATAGTCTGCGAAAAGCTGATAATACTCACGCTTCAAAGTAGACTGATTTAAAGAATGGAATTCCTCAATGGTCTTCATCCACAGCGGTGCCGTCCAGGAGCACAGGAACACCTTGAAGTCTTCCTCGCCCACCAGCTCCTTTGCCTGCTGCAGGAAGGGAATGATCAGTTCCTCGTGCTTACCTAAGGTGAAATGCTCCAAAGTCAGATCATCCCGGACAGGTGCATAGGAAAACTCCGGATCGGTAGAAAAGTCAGAAATACCGTTAGGCTGACGCAAGATATTGAGTCCGATACCTTCATTCTCATCAAAGAGGCTGACCATAACCTGGTTACGCAAGTCCTCCGGCATATCCAGCAGATTGATGGCAGAGGACTCTGTCATAGCAGCGCCCCAGCCCAGGATCTGCTGATAGGTCGTACCGGCATCTACATCGATCACAACGCCGGTGCTTCTGTCCAGCTCATCCACAGAGTAGACCTTTACCGTCTGATCCTCCTGACGGTCGAATTTCACAAAATCACCGGGGATCGTCATATAGGCAGCAGGCTGACCGTTGATTGTTGCAGTCAGGGTTTGCGCAACCGGTGCTTCCGTAGTTTCCGGTTCTGTAGCTTTCTGGTGGTCCGCAGGTGTACAGCCAAAGCTGCACACCGCCAGTACCACCGCCAGCATCAGGCACAGCAGTCTTTTTATATTCTTCATATTTTTTCTCCTTTCAAGGAAAGGGGAGGGGGCACAAAAGGATTACTCACCGGTAATACCGGAGGCTTCCACGCCCTCCACAAACTTTCTTTGCATAACCAGATACAAAATCATCAGCGGACCGACTGTCAGCAAGGTTGCTGCCATTTGGATCCGTTCATTCAGCCGGTTCAGGGAGCTGCCCTGGGCTGCCGGGTATGCTGCGCCGAACAGGGAATTAAACTTGTCCAGCTGCAGCGGAAGCGTGATGATGTTGCCGTCTAAGTACAACCCGGACCGGGCTGTTTCATTCCAGTACCACACAAAGCTCAACAGCAGTGACAGTATGATCGTAGGCACTACCATAGGCAGACCGATCTGGAAAAAGTTTCGGATCGGACCCGCTCCATCGATAGAAGCTGCTTCGTCGTAAGCCTTTGGATAAGAGAAGCCTTGCATAAAAACCAGGACAAACAGGGAGCTTTTTACACCCTGACCCAATGCCGCAGGCAGCCAAATGGAAAACTCTGTTCCCACCAAACCGTAGCTGTTAAACAGTACATACTGAGGAACCAGTGTTAAACTGGTGGGGATCACAAAGACCAAGATCAGCATTGCGATCCAAAGCTTTTTCAGGGGCACCCGGTATTTGGCAAGACCGTAGCCTGCCAGCGCGCAGGAAAGGGTCTGCAAAATGCTGGCAACACCTGCCAAAATCACGGTGTTGACAAAGGCAACATCGTATTCCAGAGTGTTATACACCTGGATAAAGTTTTCAAAATCCAAATAAGTGGGGATCCACTGAATGGTAGGATTGATCAAATCCGATGTTGGCATCAGGGAGATCAGCACCATATAGATAATAGGATAGATATAGACGAACCCAAAATCCAGCAGCAGGGCATAAACGGCAAGCTTAGCAAGCCGTTGTCCCCACTTGCCGTCGTTTTTCAGCAACCGTCTGCCTTTGCAATTGCATTTAGTCATCTTGCTTCTCCTTTCTCTCCTTCAGCAGCAGGAAGGTCACGCCCAGCAGGATCAGTACCACAATGGTGTAAAGCCAGGAAAGTGCTGCGGAATAGGAGTAAGGAGCATCCAGGCGGGTCAGGTTGTTTTCCACCAGCTTTGCCAGGTCGTTGCCGGACATGCAGGAAAGATCCACAACCGTATAAATACCGCACAATAAAATCATGGGGCGCAGATAGGGGAAGGTGATCTTCCAGAAAATCTGCCAGCCGCTGGCACCGTCAATGGACGCCGCTTCATAAATAGGCTTATTGATCTTCTGCAGGCCGGCCAAAATAATCAGAATTTGCACACCGGAATACCAAAGGATCAAAACCACATTGTCAAAAATATAAAGCAGCGGCGTGGAGATAACCTCCGGCAGATTGGCAATAACCTGATATATTCCATAATCGTTGGCCTGAATAAGCAGGGTGGCATCATTGCCGATCAGCTTACTCATAACCGGACCGCTGACTACCACAACCGGGAAGAAAAACAACGCCCGGAAAAAGCCCTTGCCCCTGGTAACTTTGTTCAGAAGCAATGCCAGAATAATGGAAGATACCAGGATCATAGGCGTTGAAAAGGCAATAAACTTCACTGTGCTGATCAACGCGGGAATAAAGTTGGCATCCTTTGTGAAGATCTCTTCAAACCAAACAAATCCCAAAATCGTGGGTTTCATGCCGCTGACGGTAAATTCCACCCGGCTGATGCTCATCAGCACCGAGTAGCCGATAGGGAAGAGGGTAAATACCAATAGTCCAATGATCCAGGGAGTCAAAAAGCCCAAACCGATCATGGAATTACGGGTTCTGATCGTTATCGGTTTTTTCTTGTTCTTCATACGATCTCCTCCGTGTTTCACTGTTTATCCACAAATACAGCGCTCATGGCCGGCACACGGACGCTGCCAAGCTCGATCTGCTGCTGGGTGTAATTCACATAGATCTTTCCGCCGCCGGAGTACTCCACCAGGATCAAGCCTTCCTGCAAAGCGGTGTGCCCCACCATCTGCTGTCCGTGGACATTGCTCAATACCTGATCGATCCGACGATAAATGGATACAGCCGTTTCCTTCCAGTCCTCAAAGCAGGTGGAAAAGTATTCCTGGCTGGGGGTACCGGACAGCTCCTTGCTGTCACTGCCGGTAAGCAAAAAGGAGGGATAGGCGTTGTACTCAATGCACTTCAGCACATCCATATCCGTATAAAAGCTTTGATTGGCGTAGGGGGCGTACATGGTCATTTCGCCGGAAAGCACGATCTGCAAAAAGGGCACAGAGTCCGTTTCAAATGCGTACCGGCTGGAGCCCATAGGTGCTTCCCGGTATACACTGGTCACACCCAACAGGTATTCGTTGGGGCTGTAGAGAGTCAGCCCCTCTTGTCCTGCCAGTTCTGTCAAGGTCTGCCGGACCTGCTCCATAACCTTGGTGCGGGACTGCTCCTCATCCAGCATCATTTCGCCGTAGAGCAACTGTCCCAGTTCGTCTGTCACAAAATTTGTCAGCCCGGCCTGCCGTAAAGCTTCTACCTGCTTACCCAATACATTCAGCGCCGTAGAAGTCTTCAAATACTGGGTGTCCGGCAAAAAGACGCTCTTATTGTCCCGGGTGATCTCAATGACCTCCTGAGAAAGGGCAATGCCCAAATGGCTCTTGGCGTTGATCTGAGGCGTTTTTACACTCAGAGGCGCCATATACAGGCTCAGGTCACAACCGGCTTCCAGTAGCGTCTGTTTGAGCTGTGCCAGTTGCGGAAGATTGCCTAATTCGGTGGATGTAAAAGTATCCAGTTTTTTGTAGCCGTTCAGACCACCCTTCTGCCAGCCCATCAGTTGGACAGAGGTGCGGTCAATCTCTTGCTGCTGCAAATAAGCGGCTGCATCCAGAAGATTTTGCGCTCCGGTCAATTTGACTGTGCTGTTGAACAAAAAGCCTTCCCGGATGTCGGATACAATATAATCCAGCATCAGCGCAGGCTGGGACAGCTCCGCGCCGGGGAGTATACCGGAATTTTCCAGAATATCCTTATACAGATGGGCCATACCGACGTAATTGGCATCAGTGCCGGTAAGAAAATACACGGAAAGTGCGGGATTTACCACGTTGGCATCCTTTTGCACCATTTGGATACCGGCACCGTTACGTCCTGTAGGCTGCAAATATGTTTGCCGGTACACAAAATAGGCCGTGGCGTAATTGTAGTCGGTGATAATACCGGCCGGATCTGCCATAACCGTGCTGTAGGCAGCACCGGATTCCACGTGTCCAAACAGCGCATGGGAATCAAAGCCATGGCTGATACCGTAAACAGGCATAGTAATGGTTTGAGAGTCTTTTAAGAAGTCGTTGGAGCGGTTGGCATTGAGATCGCCAACGGTGTAGGTGTTATCGATGGCATAGTCACTGCCGTAGACCCGGTCGGCATAGCCTGCCAGGTATTTGATGGGGCGCTGAAAACGGATCAGAGCACCGCTGCCATCAGGCACAAACAGATAACCGTCGATTTCATCGCCAACGGTGGAGCCTAAAAATGGTGCGAAATGAACCTGCGCCAGCACATGGCTCCCTTTTTCTTCAATGGTGCTGTCATCCAGGGAGAAGCGGATGTGATCCTCTAACAGCTCCACTTTGGCGGAAAGATAAATCTGCTGCTCGGTGAACTCGGCGTGAATGATCACACCGTTATCCACTGCCTCGTAGGTACACTTGTTATCCTCGTGACCGGCACCTATCTGGGAAATGGAACCGGCTTCGTCATAAAACCGAATGGACACGATAGAATTGGCAAAGGAGGACCAGGTTTTGTTCAGATCCTCCGGCTTGTCCTGCCGCAGTGCGCCCCATACGTAGCCACTTTTTAAGTCCACTACCCGAATAGAGGCGGAGTCCTTCCGCAGGTACAGCGCCAATTTCTCGTTTTGTGCGATCAGCTCATAGCCATCTACAGTCATATCCGTAAGCCCTTGGGTATGAGTCTTATCGTACAAATGCGTATACAAATTGGAGGAGTCCGAGTAGCTGCTGTAACCGGCAACAGTGCCGTTTCCTGCGGTGCTTTGCAGCGGCTGCGCGGCACAGCCCGGTAAGCTTAACAGCAGCGTGGCTGCCAAACCGGCTGCAAATATCCTTTTATTGAACACGTAGCTGCACCTCCTTAATGACTTCGATAAAGAAGCCCAGCATCTGGTCTGCAAACATTCCCAACAAGGATGCTGCCAAAATCACAACAGCCATCAAAAATACGGTAATTCCCAAATTGGCGAAAACAGTCCGCAGCAGGTATCTGTGAACTTCCTTCAGGAAAATGATCAGCAGGATGAAGCACCAAACATAAACTGCAACGGAAACCAGAGACAGTATCCGGCTTTCGTTTAAAGTAACCGCGTGGGAGAGCAGGATTACAAAGGGCATGATCACCAAAAAGGGCGCGCCGCAATAGGAAAGACCGATGTACAGGTCTCTGAAACGGGCTTTGCTGTCGTTGATCTCACCCACAAGGAAATTACATCCTAAAAACAGTGCCACAGGAATCAGGAAGATCAGCGTCACAAATAGCAAAGAGGTATTTTCCGTATTGGCGGTGCTGACTACAAAGCCCCGGAGGACATAGTTACAAACGAATACGATGTAAAGAGCAATGTACAGCAGCGTTGCTGTCAGGTAATCACCCCGGTCCGCCCAGCGAATGGATTCGAAGGTGTCCACCGGGTGACGAATCGCGCCAAAGACCATTTTCAGGTTTTGGGTATAGCGGGAAGGCTTGCGGTAGGGAATCAGCTCGTAAATCCACTTATCGTATACAAAGTATGCAAGGAGCACCAATACCAAGCCTGCAAATATCCAGGGCAAAATCTGTGATAGCTGATCGTTGCGGATCTGCCAGTAGGCATCGGAGTATCCTTCTGTGTTTTCCGCCAAACGGTAAAATAATGCAGCGGTATCATAATCGTGTTGCTGAAAGGCGCAATTGCCCAGGCCGTTTTCTACCATTTGGCAACTGCCGCTGATTTGGCGGACACTTTGCCAAATGTCACGGCTGTGTTCATACCGGCCTTCATTGTAGGCGTTCAATGCGCTGTGGACAGTGTCGGAAAAAGCGGTGGGCGTGAAGATATGCATCAAGCCCCGCTCCTGATCCAAAATGTACAGGTTGCCGTTTTCGTCGCACTCCATAGCCGAAACCTTGGTGAACAGGCCCACCAGCTCCCGGGATGCGGTCAAACCGCCCAGGGAAAACAGCAGTCCGCCGTCCGGGTCATACTCATAGATAAGGCCTGTTTCCGTCACGGCATAGACCTGCCGGTCAGGTCCGATGCACAGGTCGACAAAGTTGGTCTCGTCATACATATCCGTAGGAAACAGATTGTTGCCTGCCACATCGTGCTTTTTCAGAGCATTACCTTCAGCCGTCATGGTGACAGTATAAAGCAGGTGGTCCTGATCCATCACCAAATTACGGAAGGAAAAGGGAATCTTGTTTAAAAGCTGTTGCTTTTGTGCGTCGGTAAAGAACCGGTCGATCAGCCAATCGCCCAAGGTGGTCGGATTGTTGTTATAACCGAAGTAACCCAGGAATGTTCCTTCTGCACTCATTTGCACGATGCCGTCATAGGAGCCGCTGGAGACCACATACATCAGGCCCTCCGGATCAACGGCTACCTTGGTAGGGATATACTGGGTCTGTGAGCCGAAGGTGGCTTCTGTGGGACGGTCGTAAGACCTTTGCAGTTCTCCGTCTTTATTGAAGACCAGAATACTGCACAGCCCTCTGTCAGCCACATAGATGCTGCCGTTTTCACGGATGCATACGCCGGAAGGTGCCTGCAGATGATCTTCACCAAAGCTGACTGCTTCGCCGCTTTTCCGGTCTATCATCACGATCCGGCGGTTGCCGGTATCGGCAATGTAGATGTGGGACTGTGTAATGCACAGGTCCTCAGGTTGCAGCAGATTTTGACTGTGAAGCGTGACACTGTCCGGAATATAAGCATCCTGTGTGCGCATCCACTCTCCGTTGGAGAGCATAACATAGGTATATGCCGTTGCGTTTTCCGCAGACACGGATACCGCACTGCCCAAACATAGGTTCAGCAGCAAAAGCAGCACCATCAATATGCGCAATACCCTTTTTTTCATATCCGATCAATCTCCTGTTTTTGAGATTCGTAATTCATTTAATACCCGAACGGGCCATGGTGTCCATCACCCTGGACTGCATGATCACAAACAGCACGATGTTGGGGATCACCACGATCAGCGATGCTGCTGCTGCCATACCCCGTCCTGCCACTCCGTTGCCGGCAGAGGTCAATACGTTCATGTAGTAGGAGAAGGTTTTAAAGCCTTCCGTGTTAATGAACATATTGGATGCCTCCACACTGTTCCAGGCAGACTGAAAAAACAGAATTGCCACGGTAGCCATGGCAGGCTTTACAATGGGGAAAACGATTCGCATCAGCACACGGAACTCGCTGGCACCGTCGATCCGGGCTGCCTCGATCAAAGAATCGGGAACATCATCAATAAACTGTTTCAAAAGAAACACGCCGGTAGGCATAATCAGAAGCGGAATGATGTTGGCCCAAAATGTATCCACGAGTCCCAGCTCCTTAATGATCAGGTATCTGGGAATACCCAACATGGAACCGACAAACATCAGCGCAAGCTGATTGGCTTTGAAGATCACTCTTCTGCCACGGAACTTCTTTTTGGACAAGGCATAGGCAGCCAAAAGGGATATGAAGCATCCCAAAAACACCACAGCGACTGTGGCGACAATACTGTTGAACAGGTACAGCGACATAGGAAATGCTGTATTCTCCGCCGCGCCAAACAGCCTCCGAAAATTCGCACCGGTGGGATTTTTTACGAAAAAGGTTGGCGGATAGGCAAACAGCTCCTCAATGGGCTTGAAGGCGGTGGAAATAATGTAGATCAGCGGCAGAATTGCCAAAATGATCATGGGCAGCAGGATAATATAAAACTTAATCTGTGTCCGCTCAAACCGCTGGGGGTTGACGGTAATTCCTCTGTATTTAGCCATATTTCCTACCTCCCTTAATCGGAACTGCCAAAGAGCTTGTAGGCCAGTTTGTTAAAGACCCACACGATTACCAGCAGCAGAACAGAAAGTGCCGCGGCGTAGCCCATCTCATAACGGATAAAGCCAATATCATCGATGTGGTTGACGATCAGAGAGCCTGCATACTTTGGTGTGGGATTGGAGCCGGACAGGGCAACGCCCAGACCTGTGGTATTGAAGGTATTGACCACGGCCATCACCGCACCGAAAAGCATCTGGGACTTGGTGTTGGGAATGGTGATATAAATGACCTCCTGCACACGGTTGGAAATGCCGTCGATCAGACCGGCTTCGTACTGCTCCCGATCCACATTCAGAATACCGGAAAGCATAGATAAGAAACCAATACCCATGCTGGACCACAGCGCCACAAAGATCATAATGGGCATCAGATAGTCCGACGACTGTAAAAAGGTGATAGGCTCATTGATGATACCCATTTGGATCAGAATGTCATTGAGATAGCCTGTGCGGTCACCGGCAAAGGTCACCGCCCAAATGGTGGAAACCGCCACACCGGAAATCAAAGACGGCAAATACAGGATCACTGCCAAAATCGTCCGTGCTGTCTTGGTCAGCTGGGACAAAATCCACGCGACGACGAAGGACAGAATATAACCGCCGGGACCTACGATCAGTGCGTATAAAATGGTATTGGGCAGGATCTTCTGCATAAACACCGTATCCTGCGTGAATGCCCGGATATAGTTCTGCAGTCCTTCAAAGCTATCGATCTTCACCGAGTCGAAGTTGGTGAAGGACAGACCGACTGCCAAAACGATCGGCAGCAAAATAAAAGCGAAAAACAGCAGAAGATATGCCAGCAACATAACCCAGTGAGAATGATTATTCAGTAAATTACCGGCCTTTTTCGCCATAGGGCTCAGCTTCATTTGTTTTTCACCTCACTTAAAATTTCTTCCGCACTGCGCATATCGTAGGGACGGACAGATTTTCCGTTTTCATCCAAATAGCCAAATTGCTGCATTCGGATGGCCATTTCCTGATTGATGGTAAATACTGCTTCGTTTAAAGCAGCGCGTGTAGACAGATGCTCATTGACCACAGCGTACCAGGCATCACTGAGTTCACGCTCAAGCATATAGGTTGCAGGCATGATCCGGTAGTTTTCCGAAGCCTGCCATTGCTGCTGAATAATTTCTGCATGGGCTGTGGGGAAGGACATCTGGCGAAATGCCAGCTTATTGGCGGTATTCCACACATATTCCGAGCCATATTTGGTTTGCAGGGTGTAGGCGAATTCTACCTGTGTTTCCTCGCACAGCCACCATTTCAAAAACTCCCAGGCCTTATCTGCCTTTTGGGTACTCTGCATGATCAAATCGGAGCTGCCTACAGATACTTGCTGACGGTTGATGGTGCCATCCTCATTTTGCACACCGGGTGTCAGGGTGATCTGCCATTTGTCAGCGATCTCCGGGGCGGCATAAAGCATTTGAATGTAGCTGCCAAAGTCTGCAATTCCCACCGGCATCACGCCATAACGGAAGTTGTTGTAAAAGCTGGGGGCATTGTTCTGTACGCCGTAGAGGGTGTACAGATTGGTCAGGGTCGTAAAGGCCTGGATGCCTTCCTCGGAATTGAGCTGTGTAGTCAAACCGTCCTGACTGTACAGCTTTGCGCCGTATTGCAGGAAGAAGGATGCGGTGCTGCTCAAAGGCTTTGTGCCGGTGGCACCGGACAAAGGCATATAGAAGGTCATTCCGCTGCGGCGCAGCACAGGCATGATCTTCTGTACATCCTCCCAGGTTTCGGGAACCGGAAGCTGCAGCTTTTCCATAATGTCCGTCCGGTACATCAGAACATAGAAATTTTTGGTTTCCGGAACACCGTAGATGGCACCGTCGTAAACAAAGGGTTCTAAGTCATAGGCGTAGAAGTTTTGCTCCATAAACTCCGCAAAACCTTCCAGCTGGGTCATATCATATGCTGCCCCACGGGCACCAAGCTGATAGGGTCGGTCGCCGGAAACACCCAGTGCCACATCCGGGCAGGTATCAGAGGCATTGGCCAGCAGAAGCTTGCTTTCGTTGGGCATAATGGAAAAAAACACCTGAATACCGGTTTTGGGGGTAAACTGGGTATCTGCCATAAGCTGCAGCGTCTCTACATAGGCAATGGGTCTGTTTACCCATACCGTGATCGCATTGGAATCACCGGCTACCTCGTTGGACACGCCGTAGGAGCCGTCCCGGTTCATAATGGAATCCGCAAACCGAAGTGTACCGTGCCAAAGACCCTTCAAAAAGCCTGCATCGCCCGCAGGCAACGTATAACTGTCGCCATACAGATAGATCCGATCCAGGGACATACCTTGCTTTTTTATGCTGTTGACCAGTTGGGCCAGCATATCTGTGGCAGAGCCGGAGCCTACAGACAACTGCTCTACATAGGTGGGCAGTTTGTCTGTCCGCTTCAGGGCTTGCTGAATAATGCCTGCCGCCTGCTTCAGGTTTGCGCAGCTGGAAGCGGCCGTTCCCGATAGCCGGCTCAGTTCATCGTATGCATCCAACAGCCGCTGCTGCAAGGTCCGCATATGCTCCGTTACACCGGGAATGTAGGTTTCAATATCCCATGTGCGGTTTACGTCTGCGTTGCTGCCTGCCACCTGCTGCAGATTCAATCCAATCGCAGAAAGCTCTGCGCTGATGGCATTGATCTCTTCTACGATTGGGGCCATGGATGGCACGTTGGTATAAAGAGAGATGGTATGGGTACCGGCGGTCAAATAGATCTTGGCAGTTTTGCCGTTAACATTCAAAACAGCATTTTTATAGCTGCTGCCGGTATAGCCAAAGCCTACCTCTTTCAGTTCCCGGTAGGGAATCTGTCCGTCGATCTCAATGTCCCGGTAGACAGACTGTCCCTCTTTTTCGGATTGGGTATAATGCAAAGCAATGTTGTACCATCCGGCTTCCGCTGCCTCGAATTCCCAAACCACTCTCTGCCCGGCGGTTTGCCAGGAATAGTAGTCAATGGCATTGAGCAGCTTTTGGAAAGAGCTGTAGGGAACACAGGAGGAATTGATATCCGCCTTGGTGCGGACATAGGAGTCGGATTTTGCAATATAGTTTTCACCCTCGATAATGATGGGCTGCGTAGGACTGCTGCCATCATAATCCTTGGCGTATTCTTCATATGTAATAGACTTGGGCATCCGTGTCAGATAAATGCCGGAGAGCAAGATGTCCTGGTCGTTGTTTTCGATCGTAATGATTTGCTGACCGGCAGTCAGCGTGAAAGAAACAGGGTCTAAATTCAAGATCGTACAGTCCCGGATATAATCGGTTACAAATGCGTCCACCTTCGTCTGAGAAGGGGTAACCTCGTTGTGATATCTGTCCAGGATATAGGCCTTGCTTTCATCGCACCATACACCGTTGATGTAGCTTTTGACATTGGTTTGCCCCAATGTAACCGTCACGGTAGCCTGTACGATGGTATTGCCCAGGGTCTGATAAGTCAGTGCAAGAGCATAGCTGCCGTCTGCCGGAACATCCACAGGAACCGTTACAGCCTGTCCTGCAGCTACAGCAACCGTTCCGTTTTGGACAACTGCTTTTTGACCTTCTATCCGCAGTTGAGACAGCTCTGCCTCTGCCACGATGTTCTCTTGAGGGATATGCACCCAATGATGTGCATCCAGCGCGTCTTGAACGCAATCTACCGCTTCAGCTTCTGTACGACTGAATATGACCTGAGATTCCTTGGAAATCCAAAGCCCGGCAATTATCAATATCAGAATCAGCGCAGCACATCCGGCTATCATCCAAATTTTCTTCTTCATGTGCACACATCCCGCCTTTTTCGTGTGATTTGGTTATTCTGTGTTTCAAAGATGCTGGGGTGTTTTAAAAAAGGCGGACGGAGATCCGTCCGCCTTTGGAAAAGGTTATTTGCTTACAGGATTGGTTTCCCAGGGGTGGGTATTGTAGAATTCTTCAATATTCTTGTCCATGCAGGAGCTGAAGTATGTCCAGGTAGCTTCCATGGCAGCGGCTGCCTTGCTCTGAAAGTCAACGACCAGAGAAGTGGGGGCCTGACCTGCCTGGACTTGCTCGGTAGCAGCATCCCGGAACTGGACAATGTCGCTCCAGTAGTTGGGGATCAGCTTGTCGCAGTCAGCGATATGAATGGTCTCAGGACGCTCGATGATGGTCTTGTACATATACTTGATACCATCAGACACCGGGAAATTGTTTTGGAATTCTTCCATGACCGCAGGATAGCAGGAAGCGGGGATAAAGCTGTCCCAGGTCTTGGGGTCGTCTTCATAAGCTGCCTTTCGCTCTGCCAGCTTGATCATGTTACCCTCTTCGCTGTAGGTGATGAACTTCAGGAAGGCATAAGCGGCATCCCGATTCTCTTCAGTGACCTTGGTGGTCATATACGCAAAGTCAAAGTGGGTCTGAATTTTTTCAGGCAGGCCGTCCTGTGTAGGCACAGGATAGAAGTCATAGTCATAGCTGGCATTTTCCAGCACACGAGTTTCCCAGGAGGAGTGGTTACCAAACAGCACGCGACCGGACAGCAGGGCGTCTGCACCTTCACCGAAGCGGCGCTCGTACTCACTGACTTCGCCACCGGTGTACTTCAGATCATCGGAAACCAGGGCGTAAACACTCTTCAGCTCCTGAATCAGCTCGTTGGCCTTGACCCAGGCGTCACCGGCAGTCAGGTCGATCGCATGGGTATCGAAGGAATAGCCGTACTGGTGGTAGCCCTCAGGAACCATAGCGCTCATAAGCTTTGTATCCAGGCCCCATGTGGGATGGGCTGCATTGTATATGTAGTTGATACCGGAAGTGGTCGTTGTGGTCGCTTTCTTGGCCAGTTCCACAAATTCACTGATAGTCCAGTCGTAATCCGGTGCGTCCATATTCAGCTCTTCCAGCAGATCCATATTCACAGCAATGGAGTGGAACTGAATTTGATAGGGGAGGGCATAGATCTGGCCGCCATAGCTAAAGTTGATCAATGCCTGATCCATGATGTATTCCTTATCGGCGTCTTCCTCAATCAGATTGTTCAGAGGATATGCCCAGCCCTCCTGCAAAATGGTGCCGAAATACTCGGAGCCAACGCACACATCAGGCATCTTATCCGAACCTGCCAGAGCAATCATCTGGTTGATCTGACCCAGCATTTTTCCGGGGATCTCCTGCGGTACCACCGTCACACCGGGATACTTTTCCCGGAAGCCGGCGATCAGCAGATCATACAGATCCGCGAAGTCGGCTGTGTAGCCTACGGTGATAGTGCCGGTCAAACCGCCGTCTACTGCCTCAGAGTCACCGGAGCTGCTTCCTTCGGTGGTTGCGGTGTTGTCGTTCTTCTTAGCCAGACAACCGCAAAGTGTGAAAACCATAACGATCACCAGTGCCACAGAAAGAATTCTTTTTACGCTGTTCAACATAAGTAACATTCCTTTCATCACGAATTAACCGTTTTTATATTTATTGGTAAACAATATTTAACTGTAACGATACCATATGAGATTATGACTTTTTCATTCTCCCCGTCTGCGATACTGGGAGGCGGTCATACCCACATATTTGTGGAACTGTTTGGAAAAATACTGATCGCTTTTATAACCCAAACGGTCAGCGATCTGCTTGATGGACAGACTGGTTCTTTGCAAAAGTGATTTTGCATTGGCCATCTTGATATCCAGATAGTAGGCGTAGGGGGTAATGCCGTAGTACCGCTTGAAAAGCTTATTGGAATAATCATTGGAGCGGTAAATGGATGCGGATATTTCGTCCATGCTGAGATTTTGCTGATAGTGATTGTCGATAAAACGCTTCATCGCCTGCGCTTCATCGGGAATTCTCTGATCTCTGGCTTCGTGCTCACAAAGTCGGGACAGCAGCTTCATCACCAGCATGCCGCACTGCTCCATGGTATCTTCCACCGGCAAATTCTTTTTGACTACCGACAAAATCTCTTCAAAGATGGCCGCCAGGGCCCAGCAGTCGGAATAGACAACCTTTTTGTGCAGACGAAAAGCCTGTATAAGCATGGGAACCGCGGTGCCCTTCAAGTTCACAAAGATCTTCGTCCAGGGATTGGCGGCATCAGAACGGTATGCATGATCAGATCGTTCCGTCAAAATATACACATCTCCGGGACCGGGGTGATACATGCTTTCACCCACACGGAGTGAACCGGTTCCTTTGTACACATATTCAATCACGGTCACATCGGATTCCTCGCGATCAATATGGTAAAAACCATTGCAGTATGAGATACCTGCCATTTCAACCCAAAAGGGTGGCGTTTTTTCGGGTATTAAAAAGGAATATACATCCTCAAATTTGTAAACGGATCCTGGCATTTTTGGCTGCTCCTTTCCAAATTTGACCTGCTGATAAGACCTTCTTTGAAGTCATCAGGCTGGATTTTGTCGTTTTAAACAGAAAAAAGATGCATTTTCGGATTTTCTTTGTTTACATTATACCCTTATACCAGCGTGCTATGCAATGCAATATTTAATTTAAGTTCTTCCAAATACAATTTAGTAATTGAAAATTGTCCTGTTTTTTATGTTCTTTTCAATTTTTACGACTGACAAATCAGCTTTTTCTTCCATTTACCATTTTGTCCTCCGCCGGGGATTTGCGTGGAAGTGTTGATCAATGAAAAGAATTACACGACTTGATTACAAAGCTGTCCGCCTGTCAGACAGGCAACTACATTTTTGGCGCATATCTCACTGACTGCGCTGATCGCTTCTTTGGAGTACATACCGATATGGGGGCTGACCACCACATTGTCAAGACTCAGCAGGGGGTGATCCGCAGTCATCGGTTCGTTTTCCACCACATCCATGGCCGCACCGTTCAAATGGCCGGACTTCAGGGCTTCGTAAAGGGCTGTTTCGTTTACAATGCCGCCCCGGGCGGTGTTGATCACATAGCTGCCCTGTTTCATATTGCCCAGTTCCTTTGCACCGATCATATTCTTTGTTTCGTCGGTCAGTGGCAGATGAACGGACAGAAAATCGCAGCCGGAAATCACTTCATCCAGTCCGCACAGCTTTACAAAACCCTGATATTCCGCAGGCAGCTCTTTTACATAGGGGTCATATGCCAAAACCTGCATATCAAAGCCTTTGGCACGGTTTGCGACTTTCCGGGCAATAGCACCGAAGCCTAACAGGCCCAGTGTTTTGCCGCAAACATCCTCGCCGATATGGCTTTTCCATACACCCTGTCGCACCAGTGCTGCCGAATGGCTGATTTTCCGGGCAACAGAAAGCATCAAGCCAAAGGTCAGATCCGCCACTGCGTTGGAATTGGTGCCGGGTGCATTGGTTACCGCAATTCCCAACTGGCTGGCCTTTTCCAAGTGGATGTTATTCAGGCCCACGCCGTGCTTGCAGATGATCTTCAGGTTGGGGCAGCGCTCCATATCCTTTTCTTCAAATTCGTGAGCACCGATGATCAGCGCGTCAAATTCCGGAATGATCCGTTCAAATTCTGCCTGATCAAAGCCCACAGACTTGTTGACGATTTGAACACCGGCATCCAGCAAGATCCGTTCAGCGGTATCTCCGATTTTGCCAAAAGAACGGGATGTAATCAAAACCTTCATCCTTTACACCTCTTTCAGCGCATCCGTATATTCCTGTGCCAATGCGGTGATCTCGTCAAAACGGCCTGCGTTTACTAACTCCGGGCTGACCAGATTTCCGCCAACGCCCACACCGGAAGCACCGGCTTTCAAGAAGTCAACGCAGTTTTTCGCATTGACACCGCCTACGGCTGTAACCGGGATATGTTTCAGGGGGGCCTTTACCGCTTTGATGTAACCGGGGCCCAGTACGCCTGCCGGAAACATTTTGACAATATCCGCACCGCACCGGTATGCATATGCCACCTCTGTGGGGGTCATTGCCCCGGGAACAGACACCTTGTCCAACTGCTTGGTTGCATAGATGACCTCCGGTTCGGTATTGGGAGAAATCATATACTCCGCACCGGCTTCTGCTGCCAAATGCACCTGCTCTACGGTCATGACTGTACCTGCACCAACGCATACCCGGTCGCCCAGTTCCTTTTTAATATTGGCAATTGCATCAAGGGTGTTTTGTACCTTTTCAGGGGCAGACTGGTCGAAGGTCACCTCAATACAGGTAATACCGCCGGCAGCCAGTGCCTTTGCCAAATCTGCAATTTTGCTGCTGTCAATACCGCGCACAATGGCAACGATTTTGCTGTCTAATATTCGCTGTAATACTTCTTTAGACATCCTGTGTTCCTCTTTTCTTATAAAAAGTCTATAATAAAGTATAAAACAGCATTAAATTCTTCACAACGGAATATACAATTTATAAATTGCAAAATACAATTCACATAATGAACGCTCCCAATGGAAACCCTTCCATTGGGAGCGTGAGTCTGTCAAAAAAGACTTTTTTGACAGACTGTCAGAGGTCAAGGAAGCGCCAAAGACAAGCAACTCGAGCCTGTCGGCGTACATAGGTACGGTAAGGCTCGAGTTGTGAAGTAAGTCAAAATGCCTTGCGAAGCAAGCGTTTTTGCTTTTTACCCCACATCCGTCAAAAATCAAAGATTTTTGCCACCTTCTCCCCAAGGAGAAGGCTATTTTTATATTTGCATACGCATTTTGATGGTTTGGAGGTTCTTTGACACTCTGACGCTCCCAATGGAAACCCTTCCATTGGGAGCGTCTATTCAATTTTCTGCCGCAATCAACATTGCAGCAATTCGGCAGGCCCGTTTATAGGCTTCTGCCACATATCGCGCATACGGCATTTCGCAGTACAGGTCGTTTTCGTGACGACCGGGCTTTGATTTGAGATTTAATTCAAAGGTAAGAGGGCCTTGGATACCCCATCTGTGCAGGCGTTTGACCACATCATCCCAGTCAACAATACCGTCAAAGGGCAGTAAATGCAGATCGTCCAGCCAGGTAATGGTCCCGTCATAAGCCTTAATGCCCAGATTATCATTTAAATGGGTGCCTAAAAGACGGCTGCCGTACTTGGCAAGCAGATCCTGGGAGTGGTTATAGCACAGCTCGTGTCCGCTGTCCCAGCAGAAGCCTACTGCGTCATTGTCCGCAAAATAGTCCATCAGGGCTTCCAGGTATTCCTCGCCCTCTGTGTTTTCAAAGGCAATTTGAATTCCCTTTTCCGCAGCATAGTCTACGGCTTGGGCAAATCTGCTTAAGCCGATTTGGGTCGGCGTATGCTTATCAAAGCCTACAATGGCGTGAACTACCAAAATGGGTGCGCCGCACTGCACACAGGCATCGATGCAGGTTCGCAATTCCAGAATACCGGCGTTAGCCTTTTCTTCACTACCGTGCCACATGTCCGCGGCCTTGTCCCAGGGTGCGTGAATAGATTGAATGGAAATATCCGCAGCCTGTGCTTGTTCCATCAGTTCTGTCAAATTCAGATCTTTACCCCAGGTTACAAAAAAACCGTCAAAACCCGTTGCCTTTAATAGTTTAAGCTGGTCGGCAAAGGACATATCTGCCGCCCGGCTCAAATTCATCACCAAATGTTTTTTCCACATAATCGCACACCTCTTTTTGTATGATACATCATACAGTTTTCAAAAACAATAGAATATCCAATTCTTTTCCGTTATCTTTATGCCAATGATAAGTTACCGGGCGTGATGATACCATCACGCCCGGCCATTATATTGATGAACTTATTCCGGGATATAGCTTTCGGCTGCCTGATGATAGGTGTACATTGCGCTGAGCAATGCCTTCAGGTTCTCGGAAGTGCTGCCATGATACATCCGAACGATGTAGTTCATGGGACTGTAGGATACAGTGATCGTGCCATCCTGACTGTCAGTTACCGTCACGGTCACTGCTGCATCCAAATCCTGAGGCAGGATGTTCGCCACTTCCACATAGTGGGTGTCCTCGTTGGAGATCACATTCAGGGGCTCGCCGTTCCAACTGAAGCTGCAGCCGGCAACATCGCCTTTGAAGTAGAAGCGGATTGCTGTTTGATTGCGGTGGACCAGACTTGCACCGTAGAAATACAGGCCGGAGATCTTGCCCTCAGCAATCATCTCGGTAGCTGCTACTGTGGGCACATCGGCCTCTGTCACTTCCACATCCTTGTCTGCCATGGCATCCAGGTTGTATTGGAAGTAGGTCTGAGCCTTGCCACCGTAGTTCAGCATTGCCTGGACAAGTGCCTTTACACGATTGCTGTAATCACCGGTCAAAACGGTATCGGCATACTGTCTGACAGAATAGGTCTTTGCCTCACCCACAAGATCACCGATGTGCATCTGCAGCATGATCCGGTCTGTCATTTGTGCCGCTGCCAGTTCAACAGTGAAGATGTAATTACCGCTGTCGTCTTTGGGCATATCCTTGGCTGCCATCTGAACTGTCTGACCTGCCACGGTAACGTACATCACAGCACTGTCAAGCACATCCTCAGAAAGGGCCACATGGAAGTTGGCGGCAATATTATCCCGCAGGGTCAAATTCCACATTTCGAGGCTGTACGGCAGATAGTAAATGTTATCTGCCGGTGCGGCGCCGTTCATAATGCTCTGCATGGTAGAATCCTGTGCGCCCAGCTTATTTGCATACTTGGTGCAGGCATCCAGATCCATCAGATAGATGGCAGTATTCTCATCCTCTGCAGGAGGACTATAGCGGCTGTGGGCGTACAAGCTCCGGTCCAAGGAGCTGCTGTTGTAGGACATATTGAAGCTGCCGTAGACATAAACGTTGATATTACCGATGACATGACGGTCTGTATCGAAGGTCCAGTCGCACTGGTTGTAGCAGCCGCCATAGACACGGCGGTTGACCGTGCCGCCCTTCAGGTAGATATTCACATCGCCATCCAAGTTATCGTGCGCCCATTCATGACCGCCGAAGAGCTGATCGATAACGCCGCCGTTGACGGTAATATTGATGGTGCAGTCATCCACGCCGGGTCCAAAGATATTGCCGCCGTAGACACCGTAGATCTGACCGCCGTTAATGGTAATATTAGCGTTCTTTACATCGCACCAGTCGCCGGAGCTTCTGCCGGAGCCGCCGCCAAAGAGCTTTGCTGCCTTGGCGTTGCCCTCAAAGACAACATTGGTCTTAGCAAGGGAACCTCTCCGGGAACCGGCAAAGATGTAGTTCTGCTCGTTGTGGTCAACCGCGGAAATATCCGGGTTTACATTACCGCCGACAACCAGCTTTGCCTCGCCGGTAACAGTAGTATTGTTACCTGCTCCGCCGCCGTTACCGCCATAAATGCTGTACCAGGTACCGGCAAGCACCGTCAGGTCCGTGGATGCGACCGTACCGGTGCTGACACCGCCGAAGATCAAAGCGACACCATCCACCGTTACATCAGAATTGATCTTTGTGGTATGACCATTACAGAAGATTTCTGCATTGTCAGCCACCTTCAGGGTCATATTCTGAAAGGTTACAGGGCTGTTGATATTTACTGTAGACTGTGCACTCAGATCTATGGTACCGCCGGTAACGGTGACACCCTTGTCGGCTTTATACCATACAAAGTCGGCGGGGACCGCATAGGTGTCTTCAATATGGATGGTACCGCCGTCAGCCACACGGATCAAGGCTGTATTCAAGGATGCCACGGGGGCGTCCTTGGTGCCCAGGGCCTCATCCTTGCCGTTTGCGCTGACATAAACATCATCCTGCAGCTTCGCCCAGGTCATGGGGTCGATCTGCTGGTCTGCCAGGGTGATACCGCCGTAGACGCTCAGCGCTGCCATATCACACCAGAAGTTACCGTCAAAGCTGTGCTCATACATGGCTGTGACCGCAATGGTATGGGTGCCGGCAGTCAGATACTGGGTCCATACGGGATTATTGTTGACAATATAGCCTGTGTTGTCACAAACGTACTTGGAATACTTCACGCCGTCCACGATCAGAAGCAGGTGACCCTCGTCCGCATCGGTTCCGGTTTTGGTGACCAGGTGGGTGCCGAGATCGTAGTAGCCATCCGCGGGAACATTCACGGTGTAGGCCACATAGGGAATGCTGGAAAGTTCATAAATGGGAAGATTCACGCCGTCAAAGGTATAGACCTCTACGCCGCCCAGATAGCTGGAACGGTATTCATAACCGGCAGCTTCTGTATTGGACAGGGTATTGACAGTCCACTTGTTTACATACTGGGACTGGGCAGGCAGCAGATGGTTTACACTGCTTACGATGCCTTCAATTTCACCGGGACCGACAATATCCAGATAGTCATGGTCCATCCAGCTTACCATTGCTGCGTTATCTGCGGTGCAGGAGATCATACGGATCACATTGCGTCCCTTTACCAATTCCACACGCATGGAAGCCTTGCCTACCAGGTTGGTGACCGCAGTTTCGGCAGCGGCATCTCTGGGTGCAAAGGGTACGGTAAACACCTGATCGTTGACGCTGACTGTAAGGTCGTAATCAGCCACGGTGTAGTCGTCTGCGGTTGCCACATTATAAACATAGTCAATGGCGTATGTTCCGGCAGTTTCTACGTTTACCGTATACGTGACCATGGGATGGCCCACAGCGTTGCCCATGCCATTGCCGGCCTGAAGCTGCTGGAGCGTCATCATCTTGCTGGCATCCTTGGTCATGCCACCTACAACAGAGCCGGAAACCTTATAGCGGTTCAGTACGCCGTGGGTTTCTGCCTGGAGGGTGGTCTTGTAGGTGCCTGCATCAATGGAAACGGTCATATCCACAGGATCATTTTCCGTGTCGGTGCCGTCCGTAAAGCACAAAACAGAGCTGACAGTGTAGTCCAGGGTATCACCGATCTTCACATCGGAGATTATCAGGCTGCAAACGGTAGTGCCGTCTTCCATAGCAACGCCGGAAGCGGTAGGGAAGGCCAGCAGGGTAACGGTGCCGTCTTCTGCTACCTGGTATTCTACACTCAGATTTTCCACAGAGGTGGTAACTTCCTGAACAGCATTATCCAAAGCGTTCTGCTTGGGCGTCAGGATCATCTGGACATAGTCCACGGTTTTTCCTTCCGTGACTTCGGAAAGATTGACATTTACTGTGGCCATACTGTCGGCCATGGAGACAAAGGAAAGTGCGACTGTTCCGTCATTTGTCGCGGAAACTGTAAAGCAAACTACAGCAATCAGAACTGCCACGCAAAGGGCAGCGGTAAAAATCTTATTTTTCAGTTTCATAATGATTTACCTCCTGCCTTTCTTAGTTCCAACCCATCAAGCCGGCAATCTCCGTTGCCAAAGCCTGACCGATTTTTTCTTGACCGTCTACGCTGGGATGACTCCACAGACCGTCCTGGTGCGCAGGCAATGCGACATAGCTGACCTGCATAGCAGCATCCTTGTCCATGTTGTAGGCATCGATTGCCGCAATGATCCAGTCTTCCAAAGAGCCCTCAGGCATATTGCTAGTGTCACCCATGGCACCGTATGCCCAAATGATCTTAGCATTGGGGTTGGCAGCACGAACCTGATCGATCATCACGGCTACATCGGTGATGTACTGCTCAGCAGTAACCACTATCTTGCCGTCAGCGTCCTTCAGGGTTGCGTCGTTGGTGCCCAGATTGATCACAACTACATCGGGCTGCCACGCAGAATGATCGTAGTCGCCCAGTTCGATCAGCATAGATTGCTCATCATAAATACGGGTGATGGATTTATTCTCAATATCCGCACTGTCGGAGCTGGAGAAGTACCAACCGCCGTTGGAGATGCTGTAGTATTCAGCGTCCAATGTATCAGCAACCACGTTGGCATAAGAATAGTAGGAATAAGTCTTGTTGGTATAAACGTCATCGGTGACAATTCCCAGGGGGTCGTGGCTTCTGGTCACTACGCCGAAACCGGAGGTGATGGAGTCACCCACAAACTGAATTTTACGGCTCTTTGCAGCGGTATTGGCAAGCTCACCGTGGAAGCTTGCGCTGTAGATATACAGACCGCCGTTCTTGCTGTCGACACTCTTGGACACCTGAATGGTATGCGCACCGGCTTCCAGGTCGGATGCGATCTTCAGGGTCTGCTTGGTGTAGAAGGTGTCCAGATCAAAATATACACCGTCACCGCCGTCGATTTGGACAAACAGGCCGGGTTCGTTTTCATCATTGATGCCGTGGCTGTGCATAACTGTCAGGTAAACATCGCCTGAAAAATCGCCTGTCATAGTGAAATTGGAAGCGGAAGGCTCCAAATACAGAGCACTTCCCACCTTGACAGGTCTGCCCACAGGGTTACAGTAAGCAAGCATAGCATCGGCACCAATGGAGGTTACCTGATAGCTCTTACCGCCACTAAAAATTGCTGCCTTGATGCTTGCCAGCTCTGCGCTGCAGTCTTCACCTGCCAGTTGCTTTTCGTTCACGATCTTCAAATCGCGGATGTCGATCTTGCCGTCGCTGTTCTTATCCATGGTATCCACAGCTTTTACAGTGTAGGAAGTGCCGCTGGCATAGGCTACCACTGCACCATCAGGTACAATAGCATCATCAGCAAGGACATTGCCCTCACTGTCAGCAACGGTAACACTGCCGTGGAAGTTGCTCTTTAAGGTCAGAACATTTACATTGGTGCCAATGGTGATGGTGCCGTTTTCAATGGCATAACTGCTACCTTCCACCAGACCCTCGGGGATCTGCA
Source organism: Oscillospiraceae bacterium (assembly GCA_017435615.1). Taxonomy (GTDB): domain Bacteria; phylum Bacillota; class Clostridia; order Oscillospirales; family Oscillospiraceae; genus Faecousia. The sequence goes on from JAFSET010000005.1 coordinate 27,561, forward strand.
TATAAGTGATGGGATCGATCTGGGTCTCGGCCAGCTTCACACCCTCACCGTAAACGGTCAAGGCGCCCATGTCACACCAGGTAGCGCCGGACTCGCACAGAGCGGAAACCAGAATGGTATGGGTTCCCTTGGTCAGATAGGTGGTCAGGTTCTGCTTGTTCATCTTGAAGCCCTCTGCCACCTCTGCCACGGGCATCTTATGCTTCACACCGTCAATGACCATGATGATATAGCCCTGGGTCTTTGCACCGGTGTTGATGGAGGTATGCATATCGTAGTAGCCGTCAGCGGGAATTTCCAGAGTATAGCTGACCCAGCCCAGCTCCTTGATGGTGGTGTAATCCAGCATATCGTAGGTCATCTGAATCTTCTCAATGCCGCCCAGGAAGCTCTTTGCACAGTCATAGCTGCCGGAATTGACAGTAGTATAACCGTTATAATAGGCAGCCTCACCGGACTGGAAAATGTTGGCAGTCTGTGTCACAGCCGTGACCTTCTGATTTCCATCGATCTCAATATAGTCCTGGTCCAGCCAGCTGACAGAAGCGTTATTATCCGCATTCACAGAAATCATACGGATCACATTATAGCCCTTTTCCAGCTGTACAGCGACTTCGCTTTCTGCCCAGCCGTTGGTCTCAGACTTGTAGGGCGCATAAGCCAACTGATAGAAAGCCTTATCGTTGACAGATGCAGTCATGTAGTAATCTGCCATCTCATAGCCGGAGTTCATAGCTACTCGGTAAACACTGCGCAGGGTGTATTCGCCTGCCTCAGGCACATCCACCATGTAGGAAACATAGGCAATGCCGGACTTGTCGGTCAGACCGTTTGCTTGCAGATCTGCAAAGGTCTGCATAAAGCTGGCATCTCTGTTGATGCCGCCCACCACAGTGCCGCTCTTGCCGGCGTCGGTGGTATTGGTATAGCGACCGATCACACCGTTTTCTGCCTCCAACCGCACAGAATTGTCAACCACGGGAGCGTTGTCAACGGTTACCACCTGCAGATCCGTATCGACGAAGATACAGTCCACATTGACCCAGTCACTGCCGCTCTTGCGCTGATCTGCGGTCATGGGAATAAAGGTGATCTCGTTGACCCCCTCTTTCAGGGTCAGCTCTGTGCTGTAGGTATCGTAGGTCCAGTTGTACTGAGCAGCTTTATCAAAGAAGCTCTGGGCACCGAATTTACCGTTGACCATAAATACGGAATAGGGATCTTCCGTCCAGGTCTTGTTGGTGCTGTCCCAAATGCCGGGGTTATTCAGACGGTATCTTGCCTTGAAGGTATAAGTACCGGCTGCGGGGGCATGGACATAAACCGTCACACCGGAGATCTCATCCTTATTAACACCCACGGTCTGCAAGGTTGCCAAAGAGGGGTTATAGGCCGTGTTGCCGCCGCCGATGACCTTGCCGGTATCCTTATTGGGATAATTGGTGCCGTTGTAATCACGCTTGGCATCGGTACTGGTTTCCGTGGTAGTGTAGGTGTGCCACAGGGCATAGCCTTCATCCTTATACTCAGCCTCTGCGTACCACCACTCCAGCTTAGGATTGGACTGGATCACAGATTTCGTAAGGCCACCGTACAGATAGATCTCATTGTAGTTAAACCAAGACACATTCTTCGTTGTAGAAGCATCACCGGTACCGCAGTCATCTTCTGCTGTCCGCTTGGCCGGAGCAGTAAAGGTCAGCACATGGTCGCCCTTGGTCAGATAAACACCCAGGTTTACCCGTCCGCCGGAGGTGTTTGTATGATCCAGATGGTTGAACTCGTAGGCATAAGCCTTACCGTCCACCAAAAGACCAATTGCGCGGGTGTGGGAGCCGTTGCCGGCGCCGTCATACTCAGCAGTAATATCATAGTAGCCTGCACGGGGGGCATACACTGTGTAGGTGAAGCTTCTGAGCTTTTCTACATTGGACGTGCTCATATTGGAGATGGGGATCGTATTGTCACCCCAGCCACCGTCACCAACATTGGCGCCGGGATTGACGGTGGTGTAGCCATAAACATAGGGCGCATCACCGGCATACACAACAGATTCCTGAGCCTTGACGGGAGTCAGGGAATCTTCCACCATCAAACAGTCGATATTAGACCAGCAGGAATCGCTGGAATTATAGTCCTGCTCTTCGGTGATACCCACGCAGATAATGGTATTCAAACCCTTTACCAGTTCCACCTGGGTTTCCTGTGTGGTCAGGTTTTTGCCCTTCACACTGTTGGCATAATCCGTGCTGCCGGCATACAGCGCAGGATAAGCCTTCCCGTTTACATAGAATGCACCGTAGTAGAGTCCGGTGTCCTCAAACCGCTTATCGGTAGAAGACGAGGGCAGGATCTGTGCACTCATTTTAACAGAATAAGTACCGTCGGCCGGAGCCTCTACATAGTAGGCAACATAAGGCGTGTTGGACTTATCCAAAAAATTGGCAGACAGATCCTTTGTGCTGTCATCGGCATTGTCCCAATAGGGATAAATACCGGACGGCGCACTGGCTGCTGCCGCACCGCCGGAATACATCTGATTGGATTCCGCCTTGGTATAGCGATTCCAAACAGCATACTCCGTGTTCTCCGCCTCAATGGTCACGAACTGCTTTTCCTCAGCCTGAGCATGGAATCCAATTACAGGCAAGCAGCCGAGAACCAGGCAAAGACACAGTGTCATTGCAAGGATTCTTTTAAAAGTCATTGCGTTTCCTCCTTTTTGATCTTCAGCGGTAAATGATACCGCAAGAAATACAAATTACAGGCTTTGTCCTTTTGCTTGTAAAAATACCCAAAAAAACACTTTCACCCATAACCCGTTTGATTATATTCTACAAAGAAAGCCCCGTGCAAACAACGGAATATCCAATTCAAAAATTGTCAATTACAATTCCAATGCAGAAAAACCAAGACATTTTCGTGATGTTTTTTGATGCTTCCGGGTTTCAAGCACAATTAAAACAGAAAATCAAACCGTATTGTCGGCTGTTTCAACTTGTAAACGGCGCATTATTTATATTCTTGGCAAAAAAGCCGGTGCCATTGGCAAAATCAATGTTGTCATTTACAATTTGTTTTTTAAATCATATTTTCTATGGACTATTTTTTGCAAATTGTATATGATGAAAAAAATACTGCAAAAGGTGGTAAAACTATGAAGCTACGGGCACCTGCAATTCCTTTGATCACAGTGGATCCCTATTTTTCCGTTTGGTCCTATGACAACATTAACGAAGTGATCCCTTTCCACTGGACAGCCAAACCCAACACGATTTTGGGCGTTGTGAGCATCGACGGCATCGATTACCGGTTTTGGGGCGTATCGGAAGATCCTGCTCTGGAACAGGTGGGACTGACGATCGACGCACTGTCCACAACCGTTTTGTTCCAAAATGATGCCATCCGGGTGAAGGCTGTATTTACCTCCCCCATGCTGATTGAAGATTTATATTACGCCTCCCGCCCTGTCAGTTATCTTTCTGTGCAATATGAAAGCCTGGACGGCGCGCAGCATCAAGTCAGCGCTAAAATTACCGTCAGTGAGGAATTGGTGCTGAATGAAAAAAAGCAGTCCCCGGTGGAGATCAGCTCTGTTCACATCCCCGGAGGCTGCAGTATTCGAATGGGCAATCAAAACCAGGAGCCGCTTAATCGGGCCGGTGACAATATCCGCATTGACTGGGGCTATTTTTATCTGAGTGCCAAATGGGGCGGCAGTACCGGCTACACCAAGCTGGGGGATATGGATGCTATTTGTGTGGAAACACCCCTATCTCCCAGTGGTCTGTTTGCTTTCGCCTACGATGACATTCATTCCATTTCCTACTTTGGGGATCATCTGAATGCCTACTGGAAAAAGGACGGCAAGGACATACTCGGTGCGATCAGTGAAGCACTGCAGGAATACGACTCTCTGAAAGCAAAGTGTGACGATTTTTCTGCACGGTTGTATCAAGAGGCTGTAGAAAAAGGCAACGAGCAGTACGCAGAGCTGGTCACCCTGGCTTACCGGCAGGTAATGGCTGCCCACAAGCTGGTGGTTGACACGGAGGGGAACAACCTTTACATTTCCAAAGAATGTTTCTCCAACGGATGTGCTGCCACTGTGGATGTAACTTATCCTTCTGCGCCCATGTATCTGCGATATAACCCGGAACTTTTGAAAGCCATGCTGCGGCCTGTTTTGCGTTATGCCGAAAGCGATGCCTGGGAATATGATTTTGCGCCCCATGATGTGGGTAAGTACCCCATTTTGAACGGACAGGCTTACTTTAAAAATGCGCGGGAACGGCAGATGCCCATTGAAGAATGTGGCAATATGTTGATTTTGATGTCTGCCATTTGTGATGCCGAAAATGACGCTTCCTTTGCCCAACGGCATCTTGGGCTTTTGCATATGTGGGTCAAATACCTGATTGAATACGGTGAAGATCCCGGTAACCAATTCTGTACCGATGACTTTGCCGGACATATGGCTCACAACTGCAATCTTTCCATCAAGGCAATTATGGGCATTGCCGGATACAGCCGGATTCTTTCCCGTATCGGAAACGAAACAGAAGCTGCGCAGATGCTTCAAACCGCACAGCACTATGCGCAGTCCTTCCTTACCCGTGCTGTGAATTCGGATGGCAGTTACCGGTTGGCTTATGATCAGGAAGGCAGCTTCAGCCTCAAATACAATGCAGTTTGGGATAAACTTTGGAACACCAACCTGTTTCCATCCAGCTTTTACGAAAGCGAAATGCAGTGCTATCGCAATAAAGCACTTCCTTGTGGCGTACCGCTGGACAATCGGGAATCTTACACAAAATCCGACTGGCTTCACTGGGTGGCCTGTATGGGCAGCAATGAGGATTTTGTATTCCTTACACAGGGGCTTTGGAACGCTTTTCACTGTACCGACCGCCGGGTTCCCATGATCGACTGGTACCGTGCTGAAAACGGTCAGTTTATGATGTTCCAAAACCGCACCGTCCAAGGCGGTCTGTATATGCGCTATCTGTTTCAATCTTAACTTGTGCATCTTCGGGCATATGGGATAGCTTGGTTTTTAAAACCATGGATTTATACAGCAATCTGCTTTTGCTGAAAATTTCCGGATGGAAAAACCGCTTTTTGCCTACCACCCAGTCAGTTCCGAAAGGGTTGGATTCTCTGACTGAATATCCCGCTGTCTTACAGTGCATATAAATACACTCACAAATCAGGTTGTTTACCATTGGTGTCTCTCAGCTATTCATAGGACCTATAAGAACCCGGCGCAGACAGTTGCTCAAGGCTGTCTGCGCCGGGTTGCCGATTATTCTGTTAAAATCTCACTTTTCAATATCCAAAGACGATGCCGTGCTACATGGCTTCGGCGGTAATGATACCGTCCTGAAAATGGAGCTTGCAGATCCGGGCGGTTCTTTGATCACCTGTGAGCAGGGGATGGGGGTCAAGATCTCTTGCGTGATAGACAGCGTAGTACTGTCCCTCATAACAGATCACGCTATTATGCCCCACGCCTTCTTCCACACGGTTTTTGGTCATCAGTGGCGCAAAGCAACCGTGATCGGTATGCTTTTCAAAAACGACCTTTGTCAGATCGGGTTCTGTGCTTTTTGCTGCCGCGTAACCGATGTGATAGGTATCGTTTTGGTAGCAGGCACCGCTGTACATCACGTACTGCCAGCCGTCCACCTGAAGCCAGAAAGGACCTTCAATGGTGTGCCAGTGCTGACCCGGCTGAAACCGGTCACACATGAAGATCTCCTCGTCAAAGGAGGGCTTGACTGCCTCTACCGCAGTGCCGGTCAAGGTCATGGGATCGGCCATCTTCTGCACAAAAATCCGGGTGCCCACTCTGTGAGTTTCGGTTCTGTCCATGCAGTACCACAGATAGAGTCCTGCGTCTGTTCGCACCACATGTGGATCAATACTGAAGCAGTCACACAAGCACTTCAGCTCGTTGAAAGGACCAAAGGGGCTGTCTGATTTTGCCACATACAGGTATTCCTTGGCGTCTTCTGTGCCCGTTTCTCTGCAGGAAACATACAGATAATAGAACCCATCTTCATAGTACATACAAGGTGCCCAGTATTCCCGGTAGCCTTCTTTCTGACAGACGATCCCTTTGTACTGCCACTGTCCGAAGGGGGAGTCGCAGTAGTATGCACCTACACCCTCCGCACCGGTCACATATATTGCCCAGCCGTCCTGTACTTTACACATAAACGGATCCGGCTGTGCCTGGATATGATTGTTTGTAAAACGAATTTTCATATCATTTTCCTTTATCATACAGCTTTTTGCGTGCCTGGGCAGCGGAAACTGCCCAGGCATTTGTGTTAGCGGTTTGCCATGACTGCGATTTCGGAAACAGCATACTGTGCATCGGATGCAGGCATGACGATCTCAATGGCAACCACCTTCAAGGTTGTAAACGACAGGCAAACACCGCTGCCGGGAACGGTAGCAGACTCAACAGCCAGATCGTTGAAGGTAATATAGCCGCCACCCACAAGCTGCAGCCGGATGGACGCAACGCTGCTGAACAGGTGCTCGTAGCCGTTATGGATGGCAATGCCGTTGATGGCGGCAGCCTCGTTGAACTGTAGCTTCACGGTGGTAGAGCTGCCGTCGAACAGGGCATCCTGCAGGAAGCTGCTTTCGTGATGGAGGATCAATCCGTCGGTCATAGCCTCTGCAGAGCCCTCTGCAAGATGATCGGCTGTGACAGTGGCGGAGGCTGCGATGTTCCGGAAGCCGTCTGTGGTCAAGGGCATAGCCGCCACAGAAGGACCATTTGCTACAGGCACCAGCAGACCGTTTGCGTTTTCCACCCAGTGCAGCTCATCCACAGCAATGCCACGGATAAGAGCCTCATCGGTCTGCTCTTTATGGGCGTGGTAGACGATGTAGTCCTGTCCGTTGCGGGAAACCACGCTGCAGTGGCCGGTGCCGGCTGTCAAGTCGTTTTCTGCATACAGCAGCCAGCCACCCTCTTCCTGAGTCAGCTTGGTGAAAGGACCGACAGGGCTGTCAGCAACGGCTACTCTGACGCAATAGCTCTGCTGATAGAAAGCGTTGGCAGAGTACAGCATGTAATATTTGCCGGACTCGGCGTTATAAACCACAAAGGGAGCTTCATTGACCTTGCCCTCGCTGAGGCTGCTGTCCGCCTCAGTCAATGCGTGGACCTGGGAATAATCGGGGGTATAATCGTCGTTAAGCGCAATTACATAGATGCTGGATTTGGTGATGCCCAGCTCTGCAGCATGGTCATGGCAGAAATACATGTACTTCTTGCCGCTGACAGGATCAACGAAGGGGCTCATATCGATGACCTTCATATAGCCGTTGGTGCCGGCTTCGTACAGAGGATCCTCCGGATCCATGTTGGCAAAGTCAAACACAGGGGCATAGGCGAGAGTCTTGGCTTCTTCGTCGAGAACTACCGGTTCCTTGCCGAAGTATTGATGATAGGCTACAAAGGGGCCGGCAGGGGAGGGGGACACTGCGATATCGGCATAGAACCGGGTAACACCGTCTTCCTGCCGGGTTGCGCTGTAGAACAGATAGTAAAGATCGGTATCGGCGTCGTAGATGACTTCCGGTGCCCAGTAATCAGCAGACAGATAAGAAACGGTCGTGTAGCCGGTAGCTTCATCGTACTGCTCAAAGGCGCTGAGCGCTGTGCCGACGCACTCCCACTGCACCATGTCACGGGAACGATAAGCAAGGAAGCCTGCTGCGCCAAGGTCGTCAGAGGTTACATACATATAGTAGTAGCCTGCTTCCTCACCCTCGGAAACATAGATCACAGAGGGGTCTGCGCCTTCGGTTTGCAGTGTGTTTTGATAAGACTTTGCCGCGCTGTTGTTTGCGGAAGACGTGTTTACCAAATAGCTTTCGGCAGCTTCCTGGGTTTCAAACACCTGTGCGGACAGGTTTTCCACGACGGTGGTGCCGATGTTGAAGCCGGTAAACTTTACCTGACTGTGTGTCATGGAAACACGGTCGCTGGCATAGACGATGACGCCGTCAAGCAGGAAATACACATTGCTGTTGATCACAACCAGTTCAAAGTTAAGGCTGTTGCGTGTGCCGTTTTCCTGCTCACCGGAAATTAACTGCCATACATCCCAGGCTTCCTGGGAAGCCTTGGACATGGAGAAGATCTGATAGTTGCCGGAGGGTACTTTTTCCAATGCGATGAAATGCTCGTTCTGTGCATCGGAGGATACGAGAATTCTTGCCTGTCCCCAGTCCTGTGCGTCGGTGAGAGTCAGTGTTCCGCTTACACGGTAGAGATCCTCCCGCAGGGCATAACCGCCTCGGGTCAGATCGTCCACCAAATGTTGGGCATCCGAATCTGTGGTCAGGGTAAAGCCGTTATTCTCGGTTTCTGCGAAATAGTTGCAGGTCAAGCCGATCGCGGTGGCATCTGCTACAGCGCTGTCAGCACAGATGCCTGCGGACACCTTGTAATTGCCGGCAGTCAGCACTGTGTTGAAGGAGAAAATGCCAACAGCGCCCTTCTCGGCCTTGAAACCGGCATCGTCGTACATGACCAGTACATCGTTCACATAGAAGAAGTAGGCTTTTCCGTCACGGATCAGCTTCAGCTTGACGGTATCACTGCCGGCGAAGGACATGCCCGGAACCTCGCAGGATTTGGAGCCTGCCCAATCGTCTCCGCCGCCGGTGGGCTGATAGACGACGCCCACATGGGTGGCAGTCAGGGAGGGGGTCATATCCACGAAGAATTTGACCATTTCGCTGGCACCGTTGACCATCAGGCCGAACTTGGGCCAGCCGTCGTTGTTCAGAACGCTTTCCACATTGATCTGTGTTTCAAAGCAGAAGCGGTCGGTATAGACATCGTTCAGGTATGCATACTGGGGTGCGCCGCCGTAGACACGGATGGAGGGTGCTTCGCCGTTGTCAGCAGACAGATCCACTTCTGCGGAGGTTCCGTAGGTCACGCCGTCGTATGCGGCATAGCCAAACAGATCACCCTTGTTCCGCTCAGCTTCCGGGATCAAAGCAGCCTTTGCGTCCAGGTCATCCTGAGAAACGCTGGTAAAGTACTCTGTAATTGTCAGGCCGGTATTGAAGCTGAAAATGCCCACGACTGCATCTGCGGTCATATCCCAAACGCCGGAAAGCGCATAATTACCGTTGACAAACAGATGAACACGCTTTCCCTGCTTCAGGATCGCCAGTGTCACGGTTTCGCCTTCACCGGAGAATGCCATATCCGCAACAGTGGCGCTCTTGGAGTTGGCCCAGTCGTAGTTGCCGTTTACGCTGGTTACGGCACCCACAACGCCGGAAGTCAGCTCTGTGGTCATATCCACATAGAAGCTGCGACGCTGAGCCTCATTTTCCAGGAACATACCAAATTTGGGATAGCTTTCCGTATCGGCAATGCCGTTGACATGCAGCTTGGCTTCAAAATAGAAGTTTTCTGCATAGAAATCATCCACATAGCCCAGCGCAATGCCGTTTTCCGATACGGTAACGGTACCGGTGTTGGCACCGTTGTCGGCGGTGAGGTCAAACTGCTCAGAGGTCTTAAATTGGCCGTTTTGACCGAAGAAAGCATCGTCATATTGGAAGATCTGCTCATAAAGGTGCGCGGAGAAAACGGCATAGCCGGCCTCGTTCATATGCACCAAATCCGTGCTGAACAGCTCTGTATTGGAGTTGAGCTTGTCATCGGTGACCATCAGGTCAAACACATCAATGCCCTGCACATACGCAAGGCTTTCGCAAAGGGCCTTGCTGCCCTCTACCAGTGCGCCCAGCTTTGCGGGGGTATAAATACCGTTGCTGTAGGCACTGGGACTGGGCGTGGTGTAGATGTAGTAGATTTCTGCATAGGGATGGTCGGCATGGAGCTTTTCGAAGAGGGTCTGCAGCCGCTGTACGACCACTTCACCGTCGTCACCCCAGACATTGACATCATTGCCGCCAACCAGGATCACAAAGCGATCGGCTTCAAAGGGCTTGATGAGCTGATCGTAGGCGTGGAGCCAATCCAGTGTGGTGGAGCCGCCGATACCCACATTGTAGCCGGTATCATACTTGACAAGGCCTGTCTGTGCCTCCCAGGTGCTCCAGAAGTCCATGTTGGAGTCACCGAAGATCAAGGTACCGCCCTTACCGGCGCAATTGTTTTCGGTGATGTACTCGGCGTACAGGCTGTCCATACGGCTCTGGAAGCGGCTGACATAGTCCTTTTGGCTCTTGGTTGCCAAATAACTGTCAGCAGCTTCGCCGGTTTCAAAAATCTGCACTGCCAGATTTTCCACAGTGGTCTTACCGGTATTGTAACCGGTGAACTTGACGGTGCTTTCCGTCATGGAAACACGCTGGCTTTCATAGCAGATCTTGTCATCGATCAGCAGCGTAATATGACTGCCGTTGACGATCACTTCAAAATCAATGGCATTGCGGCTGCCGTTGACTTCCACATGCTCGATCAGCCGCCAATCATTCCAGTTGCTCTCCATTGCCTTGGACATGGTGAAGATCTGGAAGTTTTCGCCGATCTTTTCCAGCGCAATGAAATACTCGTTTTCCGCGTCGGAGGAAACAAGAATTCTTGCCTGACCCCAGTCAGCGGCGTTTGTCAGGGAAATCGTACCCTGAACGCTGTAATAGGGGACCTTCAGAATTTCACCGTCATACAAAACGTCGTCCACCATGTGCTGAGCCGCCGAATTGGTGGTCAGGGTATAAACGCCGTCCTGCGTTTCTGTAAAGTAATTGGTAGATAGGGAAACGCCTTCCGGTTTATCCTGTACGGACTCGATTTCCTGATACAGTTCCGGGATGGTATTGTAGAATTCCCGCAGATCCCGGGCGTTATCATAGACATAGCTGTTGATCTGATGGTAAGGTGCGCAGCAGAATACCACCTGGGTTCCCATCAGACCGGCTGCGGTGCGGTAAGGTCTGCTGGCGGCACCGGCGCAGTTGTAGAAGAAGGGAACATTCAGCTCCTGCTGCAGGACCATATTGGTTTGCAGGGCTTCTTCCAAATCGGAAGTGCTTGCCAAAACGATCTTGGCAATGTCCGCGCCGCGGTTTTCCATTTCCTTGGCCAGGGCAACACCCTGTGCCTGGTTCATGGCAACGCCCACATGGGCAGACATCAAAATCTCCACATTGGGGTTGATCTGCCGCAGCTCCGCCATAAATGCCTGCTGCTGTGCAATGACATCGGCATCCATGGATACTTCCTTGGGTGCAGGAATTTCAAATACAGTGCCTTTATAGCTTGCCTTGCAGGCATCATAGGAAACACTGTAGGTATCCATGGGAATATCTACGGCATCAAAGCCTGCTTCCACAGCCATGCGCCACAGGTTCAGCCGTGCTTCCAAATTATCATAGTTGCCGTAGGCCAGCGCCATCACCGGGTACTGTGTGCAATCGGCGATCCGCTTCAGGTTTTCCACGGTCCGCTCGGATGCAGCCAGTGTTGTCAAATAAACGATGAAGCCGGTGGCACCGTCAGCCTCTTCCTTTTGGATGGTGGTGACGATATCATCCACAGTGCTCAGGGAAATGCTGCCGGTAACAATGGGGGCTTTTTGTGTGGTAAAGCCGGAAACATCGGCAGGGGAGTAGTCTGTCAGGTCATTACCGTTTTCGTCGGTAACGGTCACCGGGATGGCGCAGATCTGATCATTGACGATCACAGACACTGCAGGCACATCCGCAGAAAGCACGGTGGGTGCCAGCAGATAATCCTGCTGGCTCAGTGCTACCTTGTTGCCGTTAGCATCCATGCCTGTAACTACCAAACCGGTGGCATCAAAGGTCTCACCCAACTGATAGGTGGTCTTTTCAGGCATTTGTGTAATCTCGATATCGGTCACACCGGCTACCGGCTCTACCGGGAGGGTCTTACCGGAGTAGAACAGCGGTACGCCCCAGCGTCCCCAAGTCACGGTTTCGCCCACGGTGACATCCTTTTCGTACAGTGCAAAGCCCATAGCCGCGAAGTTGCCGCCGCCGTAGCCGGTACCGCCCCAGGGCTCAAAGTCCAGGTCCATCACATGGGTAAAGCCCACATCCAGGTACTTCTGTCCATTGGCTTCATTTCTACCGATCAGGTAAAGCTTACCGGCCTTGGTGACAGTAGCGGAGCCACCGTTCAGGGGCGCACACAGGAAGCTCTTGCCTGCCATCCAGTAGGGGATGGTGTGGTAGTAGTAAGCGCTTTGATCGGAGAACACCTGCTGCTTCAGCCCCACAGGCGCGGAGGCATAGGTGTCGGACTGGATCACAGCCAGTTCGTTGCCGGGAACGGTAACGCCGTTATGGGACAGATCCAGCTGTGTCTCGGAGCCGATCAGCACGCCCCACCACGGATCCAGCTGAATTCGCTCACCGGTGGTAACCTTCAGCTCGTAGACCCAGGTGTTCCGCTTGACGGAATAATCCGCAAAGGTCCACTGGGGCAGCTCCAGCCGTTTAAAGTCATAGTTGTCAACGCCGGAAGCAAAATTACTGTCGGTACGGGGATGGGTGATCACATAGAAATAACCATCTGTGCCGGCGGTCACATCTACGCCGCCGCTGATGCTGCCGTAGAGATATTCCTGACCGATCAGGTTTGCAGGCATACTGATGAAGGTATAGTCCATGGTCTCATCGTTCCATATCCGTTCGCCAATAGCAACCGTTTTTACGGTGGTGCTGTCATTGGGCATCAACAGGGGATACAGATTCAGACGGTCCCGGGATACTACCACGATGGCCCAGCTTGTGTCGATGGTGATCTGCTCGCCGGGGGTTACAGCCCGTTCGTATACCAAGGTGTTAATGGGGTTGGAGTAATTTGCCAGACACCAGTCCTCGGCAATATTCAGCTTCGTAAAGCCGGAGCCTTCTGCCAGGATATTATCCGGGAAGTTGGCGTGGGTGGTGGGGGGAGTCAGGACATACAGATAGCCGTTTTGCAGAACGGTCATATCGATCTGGGTGTTGAACTTTCCGTAGATATAAGACTGTCCGATCAGCTCCTCGGGAAGCTCCGTAAAGGTAAAGCCTCTGCCGTTCCAAAGCTTTGCACCCAGTGCCAAATCTTCCAAAGTGTAGCTGCTGCTGTCCTGCAGGATCTGATTTCTCTGCTGGTTAAAGACCTCAGCATCCGCCTTAGCCTGTGCCAAGATTTCCTCGTAGGCAGCATCCTCTGCCGCCACGGAATACTCTGTCAGGGTCAGCTCTGTGCCGAAGCTGAAGAAACCGGCTCCACCAATTTCGTCCGTCAGGTCACTGCCGGCAAGCACCATGGCACCGTTGACATAGAAATAATAGTTCACACCGTCACGGACCAGCTTCAATGTAACTGTTTGCGCGCTCAGGTCCAGTGCTTCGGACAGGGTGTTCACAGCCTGGTAGGCCCAGTCGTCACTCTTGCCGGTGGCCTGATGGACAGCACCTACCTGAGAAACCTGCAGCAGGGGCGTCATATCCAAATAGAACTTGACCATTTCTGTTTGGCCGTTCACCAACATACCCAGCTTGGGATAGTTCTCGTTTTCAATCACGCTATTTACCTGCACTGTGGTCTCAAAACTGAAGTTTTGGGTGTTCAGGTCTGCAATATAGGTATAAAGGGGTGTTGCCTTGTGCGCGTCCAGCACCAAATAGGGGGCTTCACCGCAATCTGTAGTCAGATCGATCACCGGGCTGGAGGTAAAGCCTCCGGCATTGCCGAAGAACATACCTTCATTTTCCACATATTCCATTGCGGCAGCGTGATAGGCGTATAGCGCATTGAGCAATGCCTTCAGCTGTGTGCTGCCCTTTTCGCTCATGCGGATGATGTAGTTTAAGGGGTTGTAGGAAACGCTCAGGGACTCCTCGCCCTTGGAGGCAGTCAGAACGATGCTCTTTGCATAGTCCTGGGGATTGATGCCCGGAACCTCCACATAGAACATGTCGTTCTTGGCTACTGCGTCATATGTTGCACCGTTTGCGGTGAAGGATACACCTTCTGTGCTGTTGGCTGCAAAATAATAACGAACAGCAATCTTGGATTCAAAAACAAGGGATGCACCGTAAAAACGGACACCTTCCAGTTCACCGTGGATTGCCATGGCGTCATACTCCGCAGGAAGCTGAACGGCTTCGGCAACATAGCCTGCATTGGCCAGGTTATCGGTGTTTACACCGAAGTAATTCTGTGCCGCTGCACCGTAGTTCAGCATACGAAGCACCAAATTCTTGGTTTTGGTGGGATAGTTGCCGGTCAAAAGCACGACAGCGTAATCCCGGATGGAGTAGGTCTTTTGCAAAACGCTCTCATCATTCTGCAGAAAATCCAGGGTAATGGCCTCGGTCATTTGCGCCGCTGCCAGCTTGGCAGGGATCACATACTGACCGTCGCTGTTGGGGGTCATAGTGCTCAGGTCGTGAGCCGTGGTTTTGTCACTGACGGTGACATTGACCACGGTGCCTTCCTCAGCGGTGACATAAAAATGCATAGTTAAGTCATCGCCCAGGTTGAGCTGCTGGGAGACGACTTCCGGTGTGGCGGCTTCTGCAGCAAATGCGCTGACAGGAAGCATGCTGAGCACCATGATCATCGCCATCAGCAGCGACAAAAGTTTTGTGCGCTTCATCGTATGTTTCCTCACTTTCGTTTTTTGGTAAGACTTTTGCCTGGAAAAGCAATGGTATACTCACCAAAGCCCTCATGGCTTAAAACCGCGGCTTTAAGCCATGAGGCCTTTGGCCAGTGGCCGGGCAGTTACCTACCCGGCCATTTGCCGTTAGGTTGTACCGATCAAGTGGTTCCTTCCGTGAATACCATATCGGAGTAGGTCACGGTTGCGTTTCGCGCGCCCAGATAAATGTAGGCACCTTGATTTGCAAAACTGGTTCTTGTAAAGGTGTAGAGCAGTGTCCATTCCGTTTCACCCTGGATCTTCAGGAAGTACTGACTGGTTCCGTCTTTTACAGTCAACTTGATGTCACCCTCAAATTCCGATGTGCCGTCGTAGGCACTGGCATTTTGCGTCATCAGATTTTCGCCGGAGTATCTTTGATAGACATCGTTGTCACTGGGATGCCGGTGCAGATCGATCCAACAGTAGTTGGCAAGACCGGTACCGGCTGTATTCTTGCTCCAAAGACCCAACTGAATTTCTGCGGCAGCTCCATCGGTTGCGGTGGTGATATTCTCGACCTTTACATGGGCTGTAAAGGTATAGTCAATGCCGCCAACCTCCTGATTGGCCTGCATGATCTGACCGAAAGCTCTGTCTGTTCCGCTGGGGGTCATGGTGATGATTCCGTTTTCCGGATCCTGTGTTACGCCGGTCAACACGCCTGCGTTCAGTGAGGTCTTGCCGATGATGTCGTAGAAGCCCTTGCTGATCACCACATCCTCTGCAGGCATGGTAAAGGTAAAGACTCTGCCGTCCTGAGTTACGGAAACATCACTGCCGTTCCGCTTCAGGGAAACCTTCACTCCGTAGAAGTTGGGTTGTGCAAAGAGAGCGTCGTACTGACTGCTGCTCAAGTCCACAGTGACGGTGGTATTGCTGACCTGGGACTCAAAGGACAGACTCTCAAAGCCATCCACAGTTATGTTATACCGGAATACGATGGGCATCAGGTATTCACCAAATGCCTGATAGCCTGCGGCGTTCATATGAACATTGTCAGAAGAATACATGGCCGTATTGGGATTGAGTCCATCGTCTGTCAGGAACAAAGATGTAGCATCGATGCCGGTGATCCAGTCCTTGCCCTCGCAATAAGTCTTCATTGCTTCGATCTGCTTTGCGTACTCTGCATTTTTATATGCGCCGTTACTGAAAGCGCTGGGCATAGGCAACAGGTGGACATAGTAGATATGGCTGGTGGGGAAGTCGGTATGAATCTTCTCAAACAGCTCGGCAAGCTTTTGGGCCACATATTCGCCGGGATCATCTCTGCCGGTAATGTTATTGCCGCCCAAATACACAAGGTAACGCTCTGCGCCAAAGGGCTTGATCAGCTTGTCATAGGCATAGATCCAGTCCTCCACAGTGGTACCGCCAATCGCACTGTTGTAGCCATTAACGCTGTCCACCAGTCCGGTCATGGCCTGCCAGGTATTTTCACCGCAGTAATTGGTGTTATCCCAGTAGTCCAGGCAGGAGCTGCCAAAGAGCAGCGTGCCGCCGGTGGTCACGGTCGTATCGGATTCGAAATAGGCGTTGTACTTGTTGTTGATGGAGGTTTTGAAGCCGGAAACATAGCTGTATAAAGGCTTGCTGTCCACATAGGCCTGCGCCTCAGCTTCGTCTGCAAAGATGTAGCCATGCAGGTTGGAAACGGTCATGGCTACATTCTGACCGCCAATCGTCACGCCGCTTGCGTCAAAGATGCCCTCATACTTTGCGCTGTAGTAGACCATGTTGTCGATCAGCAGATAGATGGTGTCCTTGATCACAACCA
>JAFSET010000032.1 GCA_017435615.1 Oscillospiraceae bacterium
AAACAACGTGGAAAAGGTCACATTTACGGAAGTCGTTGGCGAAGAAACATATATTATTACGATTGGTTCGGACGGCTATTTTGAAGGTATTGGAATGTCTGACGAAATAAAGGAAGAACTTATGGAACTTATAGTTGTGGGAGATCTTCCTACATCCGAAGATAATATTACAGATTATTTCATAAAGCTACGTGAAGGTCTACCAGATGAATCGCCGTAAACATGCAGTAAGGGCGTCGCAGAAATGCGGCGTCTTTGCTTTCAAAATTTCTGAAACCCCTTGAATTTCTAAGCAAAATCGTTTATAATATATTTAATCCTAAGTCCAAATTATCCACGGTAGAATTATTCTTGTTATCAACGTCGATAACAAAATGATAACAAGGGCGGTTTAACACAGGATAATACAGATACATCGTGTATCAAAAAAATCAAGACTAACGAGAAACAAAAATACATAAACAGAATTGTTTAGTCTTGGTCGAGTGGGAGTAATTGAAGTTTATATTCTATGCTATTTGAGCCTGATGCGTATATAACCCATCAGGCTCTTATTCATATTATACCGATTATCTTGATTTTTCAATAAAATGGAGTTCACGCGGGAATATAGAGCAGACTACCGAAGAATGCGGCAATGGAACAGGAAACGCTAATTAGCGCATAAAGCTATCGCCAACTCTCGACTTTATTTGTCGCCAATCGTCGGAAAAAAATTTCGCCAATCGTCGGAAAAACGTTGCAAAATCCAGAGTCTGAGTGTATAATACAGACAATGCAAATGGAAGCGAGGTGTTCCGAATGAAAAACTACAGAAAAAGAATTGCTGACGATATTCTAAAACGTAAGTTGGAAGGCAAAGGTGCAGTGCTAATTGAAGGACCTAAATGGTGCGGCAAAACTACCACGGCTGAACAGCTCGCTGCAAGTATTTTGTATATGGATGACCCAGAGAAAAAGGAACAGAACATTGCTATGTCTGAAATCAACCCCAAACGACTGTTAAAGGGTGCTACTCCGAGATTGATTGACGAATGGCAGCTTGCTCCCAAGCTTTGGGATGCTATCCGTTTTGAGGTTGACCATCGTGGAGAGCTTGGCCAGTTTGTGCTTACCGGTTCTGCTGTTCCGGCTGATACCAAGGAAATCACCCACTCCGGAACGGGGCGCTTCACTTGGCTGACCATGAGACCTATGAGCTTGTACGAATCAGGAGATTCAACGGGGGAAGTCAGCTTGAAAGACCTATTCGACGGAAGGACCGATATTGACGGAGACTCCAAGTTAAGTATTGACCGTCTGGCATTCCTTGTGTGCCGGGGCGGATGGCCGCAAGCGGTGGATATGCGCGATGAGATTGCATTGGACCAAGCAGCAGATTACTATGATGCCGTCGTCCACGCCGACATCAACCGGGCAGACAATGTACAAAAGAACCCTGAAAGAGTCAAACGGCTTATGCGCTCCTATGCAAGAAATCAAGGCGGTCAAATACCCAATACGGTTCTTGCGCAGGATATCGCGGCAAATGATGAATTCCCAATCAACGAGGAAACTGTTGCATCTTATGTCAATGCACTCCGGAAGATTTTCGTTGTAGAAGATATGCCTGCATGGAACCCAAATCTGCGGTCAAAAACCGCGATTCGCTCGTCTGATACTCGCTATTATATCGACCCTTCTATCGCGGCAGCAGCATTAGGTATTGGCCCAAATGACCTGATGAATGACCTGAAAACATTTGGCTTCCTCTTTGAAACGCTCTGCATCCGGGATCTGCGTGTTTTTGCAGATGCTTTGAACGGTGGGGTTTATCACTACCGTGACAAAGATGGGCAGGAATGTGATGCGGTTATCCATTTGCGAAATGGCAAATATGGCCTTATTGAGATCAAGCTCGGCGGCGACAAGCTCATTGAGGAGGGTGCAAGGAGTCTAAAATCTATGGAAGCTAAAATCGATACCGATAAGATGAATACTCCATCTTTTCTTATGGTCTTAACGGGAATCGGTGATTGGGCATATCGCCGCCAGGATGGAGTATATGTTGTACCCATCGGCTGCTTAAAAAACTAATCCAAATATAAGGACTGCTTGATTTCCCAAAATAGAAACTTGATTGTTTCGGCAAATAGAACTGTTGAGGGACTTTTATGAATAACGCTACTCATGACGAATACGGTTTTCCGCTTGTTTACGAGAAAACAGCTTTAGCACAGATGCAGGCAAAAATCAGTCTGCCTGCGGAAATCATTGAATTGATTCGCCTATACTTTGCGGCAGCTGCCAATCTGTATGCCAGAATCCCCCTGCGAAAGCTTTATGACATTTATATCAGTCAAAATGCGTATATATCCGAATCTGATTTTCTTCAGGTTACGGAACTGATTTCCCATGAGCACCACCACTATGCCGTTTTGGGGCGTGAAGTGTTTTGGGAGGCTGCTGAACCCTCGCTGTCTATAGATCGTGAGCTTGTAGCAAGCCATCTATATGAGAGTGGATACGATTATTATTATGAAACCGAAGTCCAGCAAGAGGGAATAAAGTACTACATTCCTTCCAAAGAGGAGCTTTTGAACTATGCGGACGAATGGTATATTGAATGGACTCCACAGGTTGCCGCTGTGGAGCGGTATTTGCGCTACAGCCAACGTAAGCTACACTGTCCGATAGCGGATGTTATTGACGATCTGCATTTGGCAATGACCATGGGCAATGATTATGCCGCTATGACGAATGATGCCAGACGGCTGGGTGTCCGTTTTGACAATGAGCAGAGTTTCAGAACCTTTTTGCGCCTGCTCATTGATATGTGCCGACATACCCGGCAATTCAACCGAAGAGGTCACACCCCAGAGGAATGCAATGCGCCACAGGAGGATATTGACATGATTGCTGCCGGAATCGAATACGAAGGGGAATATGAGGATGGACTTACCAGAGCGGCAAAACTCCTTCGCGCCGCTTTTGACAAACCCCAGTCCAACACGCTTTCCGGCGCACCGAGCAAAAACGCTCCATGCCCCTGCGGAAGTGGAAGGAAGTACAAAAACTGCTGCGGAAAAGGGAACAAGCTGTGACCAACTTTTGACCAACAAAGCTTAAGTAAAACAAAACAACTGGTATAATAGCACTATATATCGAAAGCTATTATAGTGGCTACCACCACATATCTACAAAGCCAAAAATCCCCCATCGAATGGGAATGACCCTGTGGCTATGTGGTTCATAAAGCAGTTTGAAAAACACCGTATTTTGCGACTTAATCCGCAAAATACGGTGCTGTTTGTTATGCAAGAGCAGTGCCGGGACGGAAAGCCATCCCGGCACGTGTTTTATAGACGGATGTTAATTCTCTTCGCTGACATAGGAAAGGACTGCGTCGCCTCCTGCACGGACGTTCAGGCCCTTTTTCATGTTCTCAAAGAGTTTGATCACATAGGTATCTTCAGGGACATGATCGAAGCTGCAGGTCACCTTGCCGCCATTTTCCACATCGATGGCATGATCGGCAGAGCCACTGACGGACAGAGCGTGATCGTTGCGCACAGTGTTGAAAAGGTTCAGCGTGCCCTTGACCTTGATGCCGTATCGGCCGGACCCGGAAATCGTCACATTGTCCAAATTTACGGTGGTTCCGTCCAGCACATAAATGCTGTCGCCGTTGCGGATGTTGGTGATCTCCACACTCTTGGCGGTGACGGTTCCCTTGTCATTGAAGATGCCGTGGGTCTTGTTGTTACCGGTGTGGACGGTATCCTCATTACCTGCCAGCACAACATTGGTCAGCACCACATTGCCGCCGTTGTTGGAAACAATGTGGGTAGTGCTCTTGCCGGCGGCCAGCGTGATCTTGGCGTCCTCGGACGTGCCTTCAACGGTGAAGGTGCCGTCGGTGATCCGGAACATACCGCCGGTTTGAGACTCTGTCGCACGGACGGTAACGGCCTTGTCTGCGGTGACGATCACATCGGTATCGATCAACAGGCCGGCGGTGACCTCCACATCCTTCTGAAGGGTTATGGTGTCAGCGCCCTCGGTTTCTCTTGCCGCGGCAATGGCATCTGCCAGAGTTGCGTAGCCCTGGCCGTTCATGCTCAGGCAGGGTTCGGCAATGTCAAAGGACAGTGCTGCGGCAGCACCGCCACAGGTGATGGAAGCAGTGGCATTACCGGGCTGCTCATGATTGGCATAAGAGATATCCAGCTCGCCGCCGAACCAGTTGCCGCTGCAGACCACCTTGGCAGGGGTTACAGCCACGCCGTTGTAAACGGGGGTGCCCTCTACCACCAAGGATGCGGTAGCAGAACAGCCGCTGTCAATACAGTCCTGGGTGATGACAGCACCGGATGCGGTGTAGGTGTGGTAATGCACATAGTCCGCAGCAGGGATATCATCCATAATGTACTGCATGGTCCAGTCCTGTGCCTGCACCTTGTTTTTATAATTGTTGTAGGCGGTGGCATCCGCAAAAACCAGGTGAGACACCTCTGTACCGGACAAGGTTGCGTGACGGCTGTGGGCATAGAGGGATCTGTCGCTTTCACTGGAGGAGAAGGTAATGTTTGCACCGCTGTGCAAGTTTACAAAGATTTCTCCGTTCACATAGCGGGAGGTGCTCCAGCTGCCGCCATATTCATTGTAGCAGCCACCGTAAATACGGCGGCTGATGGTACCGCCGGTGATATCCACTGCCACGTTGCCGTTGACACTGCCGCCCTCAGAGCCGCCAAATACCTGCTCCATAGTACCGCCGGAGATCAGCAGTTTTGCGTTGCCTGTGTAGTCTCCGCTGCCATTGGCGCCGTAAACAGCCATTGCCGCACCGCCGGAAACGGTGATATCGGTTCCGCCGGAGATGATGCCGCTGCCGTAGTTTCCGCCATAGAGGTAATTGGCCTCGGCGTTATCTGTGAACACTGTGTAGGCCGTGCCGCCAATGGTCTGGCTGCGACCGCCGGAGATATAGCTGCCGCCATAGATCACACGAAGTCTGCTGTGGCTGGTTACATCCACATCGGCATTGACGGTGCCGCCCACATGCAGGTGGGTATCACCGATCACATTGCCGTTGTAGCTGCCGCCATAGATTTCACTGTATTTGCCGGCCAGCAAGGTCAAGTCGGTGGAATCTGCCGTGCCGCCGTTCTTGCCGCCGAAGATCTTAATGGGATTGGGCATGGTCACACCGGCACCCACCGTCACCTTGTAACCGTTGGCATAAAGACAGGTATCCTCTGTGAAGGTCAGGGTGATGTTGTCAAAGGTGATGTGGTCACCTAAAGATACATCGCCGATAAAGCCGGTAAAGTCCAGCGTACCGCCGGTGACGGTAACGGCCTTGTTATGTGCGCCGAGAGTCTGGGTCACGGCAACGGTGCCGTCTACTTCAATGGTACCGCCGTCGGCAACCTGGGCCAGGGCATCGGACAGGGAGTCACCGGGGGAGACGGTAATTTTTTGGATTGCTGCATGGGTCACCGTTCCGACACAGAAAAGGACCACTGTCAGCGCAATGGCTATGACCAAAGAAACTGCTTTTTTCATAGGATTGCTTCCTCTCAATTTGTCATTTGCAAATATTCTGCAAGGGTTTTCCGACACAATTTTTTTGCCGGAGGGCTGTATCTGCGTGGGCTTTGCAGCAAATGCCGCAACGCCCACGGTTTTATGATTATGCGTTGGCAATATATGCCTGGGCTGCCAGATAGTAGCCATACATAGCCTTTACCACAGCCTTCAGTGCCTCAGAGGTTTCAGCCTTGTGATACATTCTGCTGATATAGGTCACGGGGCTGTAGGAAACCGCCAGGGTATTGGCACCGTCGCTGACTACCATGCTCAGCACATCTGCCAGCTCCTGAGGATCGATGTCAGCCACTTCCACATAGATGCCGTTGGCACCGGTGACAGGTGTATATTCTGTGCCGTTGACGGTGAAGGTCAGGCCTTCCACGCTCTCAGCCGTAAAGTAGAAGCGGACAGCGGTCTTGCTGCGCATCACCAGGGACGCACCGTAGAAGTCAATGCCATCAAGCTGATCCGCAATGGCTACGGACAGATCATCACCGGGGACGGTGACCTCCGCAACCGTAATGTCACGGTCAGCGTAGTCGTTTTCATTGATCTCGAAATACTTCTGAGCCGCGCCGCCGTAGGAGAGCATATTGCTGACCAACGTCTTCACGGAGTCGGCATATTCGCCGGCCAGGATCACATCCGCATACTCACGGACGCTGTAGGTCTTTTCAATAGCCTGACCGTTGACAAAGAGCTGGATCTGGGAGGTCATCTGGGCCGCAGCTACTTCAATCAATACCTGATAAGTGCCGTCCTCATTCTGTGTCAGCTCCACGGGAACTGCTGCGCCGTCTACCTGGACCTGGACTTCGTCGTTCTCAGACAGTGCCAGCACAAAGTTCAGGCCGATATTGTCACCGAGGACAATGTTCCAGTTTTTGACTACGGTTTTGCTCTCACCGCAAACGGTACATACGCCGGCATCGTCGTAGCTGTGCTCGCCGGTAGCATCGATGGCCTCGGTGTAGCTTTCGCCGCAGGCAGAGCAGGTGTAGGTCATTTCACCGTCTTCGGCGCAGGTGGGAGCCTTGGTCTGAACGCCGTCACCGTAGCTATGCTCGCCGCTGGGCAGGATCGCTTCCGTCTTGGTCTGTCCGCAGACAGAGCAGGTATAGGTCATTTCGCCGGCTTCGGTACAGGTAGCAGCCTTGGTCTCGGTGCCTTCGCCCCAGATGTGCTCGGAGGTGGTGACCTCGTAGTGTGCCGTGTAGGTCATATCGGCATCGACGAAGGTGACCTCCGGATCCCAACCGATGAAGGTATAGCTGTTGTGGCTGTCTGCTTCCTTGGTGGGCAGTTCGCCGTTGTACTCAGGAATGGTACCCACAACGACAGTATCTTCCTCCAGCACAGTGCCGTCATCGTTCTTCCAGGTCACGGTGACAGTTTCCAGCTTGCGCAGTTCAAAGTTGTCGTACTGCATTTGGGGTGCAACAGATGCTTCACTGCTCACCTGATTTAAGTTCATCTGGAAGTAATACATGCCGGAAGTTTCAATGGTTATATCCCGGGTAACGGTCCACCAGTCACCTTCGATTTGTCCGTTTTCCTTGCTCACCTGGAGCTGGGATCCGGTCACGCCGGAATTATCCAATGCGGTACCCATGAAGTACACGGGACGCCAGCTTGTGGGCACGCCCAGCACATCAAAAGACAGGCGGTACATACCTGCATCCAGGTACATAGCCTGGTAGAACTTCACATCACCGGCAGGAACCTTGTCACTGACATTCAGCACAGCGTTCTCAGCGGAAATGTAGCTGGAATCGTGGTTCATCATCCAGCCGGTCAAGCCGTCAGAAAGATCACCGTTGAGGAAGTGATTGTCGGTGTCTGCTTTTTCCGCAAGGGTAACACTGCCCAGGTTCACTTCGCCATTGACCGCCAAGGGCATGGACACCAGCATCCAGCCATCGTTGTCAGCCATTGCCTGGGTTGCCACGAA
>JAFSET010000033.1 GCA_017435615.1 Oscillospiraceae bacterium
GGCGATCTTGTACATGTTGGGAATCATCAGAAGAAGACCCTGAGATGCGGTGTAGGTGGTGGTCAGCGCACCGGCTGCCAGAGAGCCGTGAACAGTACCGGCAGCACCGGCTTCGGACTGCATCTCCACGACCTTGACGGTATCACCGAAGATGTTCTTACGACCTGCAGCGGACCACTGGTCAACATAGTCGGCCATAGGGCTGGAGGGCGTGATGGGGTAGATGCCAGCAACCTCCGTAAAGGCATAGCTGACGTGGGCGGCAGCAGTATTGCCGTCCATGGTTTTGAATTTTCTTGCCAAAACAAAATACCTCCTAAAGTATTCAAATTTCGTCCCATATACTATATCACTTAAAAACCGATTTGTAAAGGCGTTATTGGACTAAGATGTGGGAAAAAACTCGTAAATTGTTGGATAATTTTTGGGCATTTTTCACTGTCTGACCGATTGTTGGTATAAATGTAAAAAAAGATTTGTCTTTTTTGCGCAAATGGTATATGATGTATGTACTTGTATTTAGGAGATGATTCCATGATCTGCAGTGTGCATACGCTGGGGATATACGGCATTGACGGCAATAAAGTACGTGTGGAGTGTTATGTGTCCAACGGCTTGCCGAATTTCGATATTGTAGGCCTGCCGGATGCTGCAGTGAAGGAGGCTAGGGAACGGGTTCGCGCGGCGGCAAAAACCAGTGGCATGAAGTTTCCCACAGGTCGCATTACGGTCAATCTTGCACCTGCCAACATGAAAAAGGGCGGTACCCATTATGACCTGCCCATTCTGCTGAGCATTATGTGTGCCACCGGTGCGATCCGGCGTCCCAGTCCGCTTTCGGCGTTTATCGGAGAGGTATCCCTGGATGGACAGATCCGGGGTGTAAACGGCGTGCTTCCTATGACCATTGCAGCCAAGCGGGCAGGCTTTGATACGGTGTATGTGCCGGCAGAGAATGCGGCAGAGGCCACCTTGGCAAGAGGGCCGGCCATTATTCCTGTCAACACAGTGGCGGAGCTTGCCGCTGCGCTGAACGGCGAGATTGAGCTGACGGAAGAACCGATGTGGGTGCCGGACCGGACAACCGTAAAAATGCTTGACTTCAAGGATGTTGTTGGGCAGGAAAATGTCAAACGGGCTATGGAGATCGCCGCTGCCGGCGGCCATAATATCCTGCTCATTGGCCCTCCGGGTTCCGGAAAAAGCATGCTCAGCAAACGGTTGCCGTCCATTTTGCCGGATATGACCTGGCATGAATCCTTGCAGGTTACCCAGGTATATTCTGTGCTGGGCATGATCAGCTCCAAGTCACCAATGATTCTGCAGCGGCCTTTCCGTTCTCCCCATCACACCGTATCCAACGCCGGCTTGATCGGTGGCGGCACCAATCCAAAGCCGGGAGAAATATCCCTGGCCCATAAAGGCGTGCTGTTTTTGGACGAGCTGCCGGAGTTCCGCAAGGACACACTGGATTTGATGCGTCAGCCATTGGAGGATGGGAAGGTGTCCATTGCCCGGGTGTCCGGCAGCGTGACATATCCGTCGGAATTTATGCTGGTGTGTGCCATGAATCCCTGCAAATGCGGTTGGTACGGTGACGGCTCCGGAAGATGTACCTGTTCCCAGGCTTCGGTGGACAATTATCGCAGCCGTATTTCCGGCCCACTGTTGGATCGGATCGATATGATCGTGGAGGTTCCGGCGGTCCATTATGAGGATCTGCGCCGCCGCACAGAAGCAGAGCCTTCCGCGGCTATCAGGGAACGGGTCAATGAGGCCCGGAAAGTGCAACACCGCCGCTTTGGAGAATCCAGCGGAATGTATAACGCCCGGATGGGTCCGACAGAGCTGCGGTATCACTGCGTCATTGACGATGACAGTGACCGGCTGATGAAGCAAGCCTTTGAGGTTTTTGGCCTGACGGCCAGAAGCTATGACAGAATTCTTCGGGTTGCCCGTACCATTGCAGACCTTGCAGGCTCTGCAAATATCCAGGCTGAGCATATTGCGGAGGCCATCCAATACAGAACAGTAAATTTTTAATAACAGGAGATAGGTTAAGTGAACGAGATTTTTTTATTGAAGCTGGGTGAGGTGGTGCTCAAGGGTACCAATAAACGCCAGTTTGAAAACAAACTGCGGCAGAACATTCGTCGCAGAATGAAGGCCTATGGCGAATTTGATGTATATATTATGCAGTCAACGGTCTATGTGGAGCCCATGAATGAGCAGGCGGATGTGGATGGTGCGTGGGAAGCCTGCCGCAGCATTTTCGGCTTGGTCAGCCTGTGTCGCTGCCGTCCCTGCAATAAGGATATGGACAGCATTTTTAACGCAGTGGAGGAGTACCTGGGAGAGGATTTGGACTGCGCACCTTCCTTTAAGGTGGAGTCAAAGCGTTCCGATAAAGCATTTCCCATGAACTCCATCCAAATATCACAGGAGATCGGCGGAAGATTGGCGGAGGCCCACCCTGAGTGTACGGTAGATGTGCGTCATCCGGCCTATACGGTATATGTGGAAATTCGTGATTTGGCAGCCTATGTCCACGGTCCGGCAGAGCCCGGTGCCGGCGGACTTCCCACCGGTGTTGGCGGTCGTGCCATGTGCCTGCTCTCCGGCGGTATTGACTCTCCGGTGGCGGCTTATATGATGGCAAAGCGTGGTGTGGAGATCGAAAGTGTTCACTTTTTCTCTTATCCTTACACCTCACAGCTTGCTAAGGATAAGGTCATGGAGCTTGCTCGTCTTGTGACCCGTTACAGCGGCAGAATGACCGTGAATATCGTTAACTTTACCCCCATTCAGGAGGCTATCCGTGACAATTGCCCGGAGGAGTTTTTCACCCTGATCATGCGTCGATTTATGATGGAGATCTCCCAGGAAATTGCCCGTCAGGATGGATGCAGAGCCCTCGTTACCGGCGAAAACCTGGGCCAGGTAGCCAGCCAAACCATGGAAGCTATGACGGTTACCGGCGCGGTGGTGGATATGCCCATTTTTATGCCCCTTGTAGGTATGGATAAAGAAGAGATCGTTACCATTGCCCGGAAAATCGGCACCTTGGAAACCTCTATTTTGCCCTATGAGGATTGCTGCACTGTGTTTACGCCCAAGCATCCCAAAACCAAACCGACCCTTGGCCAGGTGATTCACGCGGAACAAAAGCTGGATCGGGAGGCGCTGATCCGTCAGGCCCTGGATACTGTTGAAAAGATTACGGTGAAGTACAATGACGAGCCTTTCTGCTAAGGTTATTCAGGCTATGCAGGGCAGGACCCTGGCAACGGCGGAAAGCTGCACCGGCGGTATGATCGGGCAGATGCTGACGGATGTAGCCGGAAGCTCTGCGGTGTTTAAGGGCGGTATCATCAGCTACTGTAATGATGTAAAGGAAGAGCTCCTTGGTGTATCCCGGAACCTGCTGGACGAAGCTGGCCCTGTCAGCGCTTCTGTTGCACAGGAGATGGCCAGCGGTGCAAGGGCAGCACTTCATACGGATGTTGCCGTTTCTGTGACCGGGCTGGCTGGCCCCGGCGGTGACGAGTTTGGCAATCCTGTAGGTACGGTTTTTATTGGATACAGCGATGAACAATGCTGCATCAGCAATAAATATGAATTTCAGGGCGACAGAGCGCAGATCCGTCAACAGGCGGCATCTTGTGCATTGATGTTGATCTTGGAGCATAATTCATAAAAAAATTACTGCCGCACAATCGTTTGTGCGGCAGTTTTTATAAAAATATTTGTTTGAGAAACGGGAAAATTGACAAGTATAGTCTATGGTTTTATACTGTATATCATTATCGTAATTGGAGGGATGCTTTGTGGTGATCAAGGAACAAATCATCATTGAAAAGCTGACCGGAACCCGGACAAGAAAGCTGTATATTTGCTTGCCGGAGTCCTATGAAGAGGATGAAACACGCCGGTATCCTGTGATGTATATGTTTGACGGACATAATATATTTTTTGATGAAGACGCTACCTACGGGAAGTCCTGGGGCATGGCGGATTATATGGAGCGGAGCCAAAAGGACCTGATCATCGTGGGCGTAGAATGTAATCATGAGGGCAATGGCCGGCTGCAGGAATACTCTCCTTTTAACTTTGAAAATGCCACCTTAGGCAAGATCAAGGCCAGAGGAAGCAGCTATATGAATTGGCTTGTACGGACACTCAAGCCTATGATCGACAAACGTTTCAGAACATTGCCGGACAGGACCAATACCATCATCGCTGGTTCCTCTATGGGTGGTCTGATGGCGCTTTACGGTGCGACAGCCTATAATCATGTTTTTCAGCGTGCAGCCTGTCTGTCTCCCAGCCTGTGGGTAAGTCCCGGAAAGGTTTTGGAGATGATTGCCCGTGCCCATATCCGCAGGGACACCTGCATTTATATGGATTACGGCAGCGAAGAGATGTTTAATCATGCCTCCAACGCTGAGGCACTGATCTCAACCTCTCATTTGCTGTTGACGAAACGGGTCAATTTGGCGTTTCGCATTATCCCCGGCGGCACCCACTGTGAGGCCTCCTGGGAACAGCAAGTGCCGGTATTTATGGATTGCTTGGGGGTATAAGCCATGGAAATTCGCTATATGAAGCATTGGAGCAGCCATCTGAACCGGGAAATGGAGTTCAAGGTATACGGACACCGGGGAAAGCCGATTATGTTTATTCCCTGTCAGGGTGGCAGATTTTTTGATTTTGAAAATTTCCATATGGTCGATCACTGGGCAAAATGGATCGAGGAAGGACTGTGTACGGTCTATTCCATCGACTGTATTGACAATGAAGCCTGGGCAGCTCAGGGGATGGATAACCGCTGGCGCATTGAAAATCATGAGCGTTGGTACCGCTATGTGGTGGAGGAAATGGTTCCTACCATCCGTCATTTAAGCGGAGAACGAAACGGCTACGATCAGGGAATCGTGACCTTTGGCTGCTCCATGGGTGCAATGCATGCGGCAAACCTGTTTTTCCGCAGACCGGACCTTTTTTCCGGCGTGTTTGCCATTTCCGGCCTGTATGATTCTCAAATGTTTTTCGGTGAATATATGGATGAGCTTGTGTACAACAATGCGCCAACGGAGTATTTA
Source organism: Oscillospiraceae bacterium (assembly GCA_017435615.1). Taxonomy (GTDB): domain Bacteria; phylum Bacillota; class Clostridia; order Oscillospirales; family Oscillospiraceae; genus Faecousia. The sequence goes on from JAFSET010000033.1 coordinate 5,103, forward strand.
CGAAACATGGCCTGGGATCATCCGTATATTGAGATGTACAACCAAAGGAAAATGGTGATCGTAGTAGGGCAGGGGGACTGGGAAGGTCCGCTGCTGGAAAGCACACAAAGACTCCATGGTGTGCTGCAGCAGAAGAACATCCACGCTCAGGTAGACTATTGGGGCCACGATGTATCCCATGATTGGCCCTGGTGGTTTAAAATGGTAGCCCACTACGGTCCGCAGTTTGTGTATTAAGAAAGAAGGAAAATTATGAAGAATTTTATTTTTATCTCTCCGAATTTTCCGGAAAATTACTGGAAATTTTGCGCGGAATTAAAAAATAACGGTCTGCGGGTGCTGGGAATCGGGGATTGTCCTTATGATGAGCTTAAGAGCGAATTGAAAGACGCACTGCATGAGTATTACCGTGTCAGTGACCTGGAGAACTACGATGAGGTGTTTCGCGCAGTAGCGTTCTTTACCTATACCTATGGAAAGATCGACTATTTGGAGTCCAATAATGAGTATTGGCTGGAGCGGGATGCTTTGCTTCGCACGGAATTTCATATTACCACCGGCTTTATGCAGGAGGATATGAACCGGGTCAAGAGCAAGTCCGCTATGAAGGAGTATTACAAGAAGGCCGGCATCCCTACCGCCCGGTATACTTTGGTTCATGACTTTGAAAGCGCGGCGGTATTTGCGGCAGAGGTAGGATATCCTGTGATCGTCAAGCCGGACAACGGTGTTGGCGCAAGTCATACTTACCGTTTGGAAAATGAGGATCAGCTACGCCAGTTTATTCAAAACAAGGATGATACCCTTTATATTATGGAGGAACAGGTCCGTGGCTTTGTCCGCACCTATGACGGAATTATCGATGCTGACGGAAAGCCTATTTTTGAAACTGGAAATGTGACACCTTTTTCTCTTATGGATGTTGTCAATACCAATGACAATTCCATTTATTACATCGTAAAAGAGCTTCCTGAGAATGTAAAAGATGCGGGCCGTCGCACAGTGGAGGCCTTCGGTGTGAAGGCACGGTTTGTGCACTTGGAGTACTTCCAGCTCACACAGGATCAGGAGGGCTTGGGCAAGGCTGGTGACCTGGTTGGCCTGGAGGTCAATATGCGTCCTGCCGGCGGATTTAGCCCGGATATGTACGATTATGCCTATGAGACCGATGTGTATAAGATCTGGGCGGATATGATCGCTTTCGGCAAAATCACAAAACCCCTTGGCAACCGTCATTACTGTGCCTTTGTGGGCCGCCGTGACGGAAAGCACTTTGTGATGGATGACAGTGCGGTCACGGAAAAATACGGAAACCGCATGAAAATGAGAGGCCGGCTGCCGGACGCACTCTCCGGCGCTATGGGCAACCAAATGTATATTGCCAATTTTGAGACAGAAGAGGAAATGAACGAGTTTTTCGGGGATCTTCTGCAGGAATATTAAACAACATAAAACGGGCGGATGGGTGAAAAATCCTTCCGTCCGTTTGTTTTATTCCCTCCTGCGAGGAAATTCTTCCGGGAAGTGTCAAACGAAACTGACCGGACGCATATACAGTTCTTCCAATTTCCCTTGAAAAGCCGAGAAAGTCCTATCTATAATGTGCCTACATTACTTGGATAGGTGGCAAAATTATGGATCATGTGGCGATACGAAGGCTTGCGCTGTCTTTAGCGGCAGTCAGTTTTGGACTGCTGTCAGCGGTAATGCTTGTATACAGTGCTTGCTTTTCGGAGACAGGATATCTGCCGCAAACTGTGCAGACAGTAGCGCAGGATCCGGCTCCCCAAAGCTTGCCCTTACAGGTAGACGGAACAGCTTTGATCGTAAAAAACCTGGCTGTATATGACGGTCCGTTTTTTGAAGATGGGTCCGGTAGAGAAGTGCTGGGCGTGGTGGCTCTTGTGGTGCAAAACAGCAGCGCGAAAATGCTGCGATTTTCTTGCATTGAGCTGGAAATCAACCGTGAGCAGTATGTGTTTGAATGTATGTTTTTGCCGCCTTATTCCACAGTGCTGATTCCGGAAAAGACTGCAAAGTCTTATGTAAATGGATCTATCACCGCCTGCGCGGGAACTGCCGTGGAAGCCGGTGATGCACCGTCCAGTTATGTACAGATCACAGCTTCCGGTATGGGCAGTTTGTGTATCACAAATCCGCAGTGGCAAGCTGTCAGTGGACTTTCTTTGTACCATAAGACATATTTGGCTGATGCATCTATGTACATCGGTGGTGTGGCATTTAGGACGGTTTTACCTACGATGCAGCCGGGAGAACAGGTGACGGTTACACCGCAAAACTTTGCAGCAGATTACAGTCAAATCCTTGCTGTCGAACAAGGAAATGAATAGGCATAATCTGCCTGCGAATAATTTAATGGTTGTAAAATTCTGAATTATCGTATATAATACACAGGATATACCAAAAAGCTTGTTTGGAGGTATTCCTGAATGGAACATACAAATCAGGAACTGAAGCAATATATTAAACCGGGTAAGACCGTGCATCTTGTTGGCATCGGCGGCGTTTCTATGCGCTCGTTGGCTCCGGTGCTGACCGGGATGGGCGTCAAGGTCACCGGCTCTGACCGGGACGAATCCAAGACCACACACGAATTGCAAAAACAGGGCGTACGCATTATGATCGGCCATCACGGGGATAATGTAAACGGTGCGGATTGCGTGATCCGGACCTCGGCTGTCCACGATGATAATCCGGAGATCATCTCTGCCCATCGGCAGGGAATTCCGGTGTTTGAACGGGCTCAGGCCTGGGGCGTGATCATGCAAAATTACAAGGACGCTATTTGCGTTTCCGGTACCCACGGCAAAACCACCGTAACATCCATGATCACCCATATTATGATGGAAGCCGGCAAGGACCCTACGGTCATGATCGGAGGCTATCTGCCTTTGATTCAGTCTTGCCACCGGGTAGGTCAGGGTGACACCATTATTTTGGAAGCCTGCGAATACTGCGATTCTTTCCTTAGCTTTTATCCCAGCCTGTCGGTGATTTTGAATATTGAAGAAGACCACCTGGATTATTTCAAGGATCTTGCGGATATTCAAAAATCCTTCCGCAAATTTGCGGAGCTGGCCAGTGACCGTGTCCTGGTGAACGGCGACGACCCCCATTGTCTGCAGGCGTTGAAGGGGATGCAGTATACCACCTTCGGTTTTCATGAAGGAAACAATGTACATCCGGATAATCTGTGCCCTGATTGGCAGCATATGGATGTGGTCTGCAACGGCGCATTTTATTGCCACCTGGATTTGAAGGTAATGGGCAAGCACAATGCCCTCAATGCCCTTGCGGCTGCGGCTGCGGCCTGGATGCTGGGTGTTCCCGGTGAAATTACTGCCCGGGGTCTGCTGACCTTTGTGGGCGCCCACCGCCGGATGCAGTTTAAGGGCAAGTACAACGGAGCAGATCTTTATGATGATTTTGCCCACCATCCCGATGAGCTGCGTGCATTGATCGAAGTGGTCAAGACTATGGGATATCAGCGCTTTGTGCTTGTGTTTCAGCCCTATACCTACACCCGTACCGTTTCCTTCTTTGACGATTTTGTAAAAGAGCTGGAAAAGGCAGATCACTTGGTACTGGCCGAAATTTGTGCGGCGCGGGAAACCGATACCTTGGGAATATCCTCCCGGCACCTGCAGGAGAAAATTCCCGGCAGTGTCTACCGGGAAACACTTCCAGAGGTCACGGAGTACCTGCGCTCCATAGCCAAAGAAGGGGATATTATTCTTTCCTCCGGCTGCGGTGATATTTACAAGGCAATCGATGCAATGCTGGAATAAGCAGCTTTTACGGCTTCCTAAATATCTTGTTTTGGGACAACAATGCAAAGCGAGGCATATAGAAAATGAGAAAGTTGAATGTATGTGTACTGTTCGGAGGCATCAGTCCGGAACACGCAGTTTCCCTGCGTTCTGCTGAATCGGTGCTGAAAAACCTGGACCCGGAGAAATATAATATTATTCCTGTGGGCATAACCCAGGACGGTGACTGGATCCTCTATGGCGGCACAGATTATTCCGCACTTCCCGGCGGAGCCTGGATGGAAAACACCAACAACCGCCGTGCAGCTATTTCTCCCATTCGTGGGCAGGGGCTTCTGTGTTTCGAGGGTGACTGCGTTGTGCGGGAGATGATCGATGTTGTCTTCCCGGTGCTCCATGGCGAAAACGGCGAGGATGGCGCAATGCAGGGTCTTTTGCAAATGGCCGGAATTCCTTATGTTGGCCCCCATGTGGCCGAGTCTGCGGTATCCATGGATAAAACCCTGACAAAGCTGGTGGCGGACCATGCCGGTGTTCCCCAGGCTGCCTGGATGCTGGTTCGTGCCGGAGAACTGCGTTCAAGAATGGAGCAAATCCTGGACCGTGCAGAGGAACGGTTCGAGTATCCGGTGTTTGTCAAGCCTGCAGGAACAGGCTCTTCCGTGGGTGTGTCCAAGGCAATGGACCGGCAGCAACTGGAAACGGCGCTGACCTTTGCAGGCGGCTATGATGATAAGATACTGATCGAAGAGTTCATCCACGGCAGGGAAGTGGAAGTTGCCGTGATGGGCAATGAAAGCCCTGTGGCATCTATCTGCGGCGAGATCGACTCCGGTGCTGAGTTTTATGACTATGACGCGAAATATATCACGGATACCTCCGTTGCCTATATTCCTGCCCGTATTGATGAAACTGTAGCGGAGATGGTCCGGGAGCAGGCTGTAAAGATCTACAGCGCCATTGGCTGCAAGGGCCTGAGCCGTGTGGATTTCTTCGTAACCTATGAGGACAGCAGAATTGTATTTAACGAGATCAACACCCTTCCGGGATTTACCTCCATTTCTATGTATCCCAAGCTGTTTGATGCCAGCGGCATCCCCTACGGCCAGCTTTTGGACCGTTTGATCGAGCTGGCAATGGAGGCCTTCTGATGGAAAAAAAGATGATCCTGTCACTACAGGGCCAGCAGGCCTATATGGGACAGGAGCCGGATACCATTGAACTGGTAACAGAAGGTGTGCTCAGAAAGCTCTCTAACGGATGGGAGTTAAGTTATGAGGAAAGTGCTTTGACGGGTCTGGAGGGTGTGCATACAAGCTTTGTCCTGGATGGAGACTGTGTTACACTAACCCGTACCGGACAGCTCAATTCTCAAATGGTCTTCAGGGAAGGTGTTACCCACGATTCTCTGTATCAAATGGAGTTTGGCGCGCTTTTGATCCGGGTATGCGCCAATAAGATCAAATGGTCTTTGTCTTTTGAAGGCGGATCTGTAGATCTGAAATACAGTATTCAGATCGAAAATGATGCGGCAGGAACGGTGGACTACCATTTGGAAGTCCGTCCGGCAGGATAATGATAACGGCAGAAATGCGCTCCGGTGCATTTCTGCCGTTTTTATCGTGTGGGATGAATACAGATATACTTGTATTTGTTATTTTGTTAGAAAAACACTGTCAAAAATATGTAATTTGCATTTTTCAACAACAAATTTATATAAAACAACTGGAAAAACAGGCGGTTCGTCAAAGGGCACAATTTTGCCTCTTTAAAATTGTGAAAAGTGCCTTAAACAATTGAAATTGAATTGCTTGACGGCAAAAGGTTCGGTCCGTTATAATATTTGTGGCATTGTATTCCTGTTGGTAGGAACGAGATGCACATAATGAAAGTAAGGAGAAAACAAAATGCAAAGCGAAAGAATTTTCAAGCGCATTCTGGCACTGCTTGTCTGCCTTGCACTGGTTCTGTCATACCTGCCCGGATTGACACTTCCTGCAAGGGCTGAAGAAGCTGCCACAGATGCTTCCACTTCGGTTGCAGAGGATCAGGACTTCTTGTCCAATGCCACCTGTGCCATCGGCGTGATCCAAAGCGAGGTCACAAACGGCAGTGCTGCTGCCTGGAAACTGACCAAGGAGTTGGAGTCTAACCATAATTGGGTCTATCCCAGCTTTATCCTGGATAAAAGCTACGACATTTCTATGCACAAGCTGACCTTTGATTTCAAGGTCGTTGGTGCAACAAGCTTTAGAATGCACATATCTAAGCCCGTATCTGAAGGTGGTGTGTTCTATCCGGTGGATCAATGGAATACGATCACCATTGATTTTTCCCAGTTTGAAGCTTGTCCTGAAACCTTCTCTGAGCTTGGTTTCGGCATGGAGTTCAATGGCTCTGAGGGCAACCACGCTATCTACATCGACAATGTGAAGCTGTGGCGTGATGAGACCGTTGCCTTCGACTGGATCAAGCTGCCTGTAGACGCCGGTTCTTATTACACCACCGGTGAGTATGAGCTTGTAACAGGTCTGTCCGTTGGGGGCTCCAGCGACCAGTCCATGAAGATCCATACCACCACGGCAAAGGGTGCCATCGGCTTCAATACTGACTATGCCGTTACCCTCGGCAAGCTGGAGGCTGTTCCCAACATGTCTGCCGGCACTTTGAGTGCCTGGTTCTACTTCGGCCACGGTGTTGCACCTTCCGCAAGCCTGCGCCTGACCTTCAAAGATGACGGTATCAGCAATGTTGTTCCCTTTAGCTTTGAGAGTAAGGGCAACGGTTGGTATTTTGGCTCTGTTGATTGCTCCGCTATCAACACAACCACTGGCAGTGACATGTCTCAGGTTGCCCGGGTGAATATCCGTGAGTTGCCTGCAAATACCACAATTTACATTGATTGCCTGACCTTTGCACAGAATGGCATTGACGGTCTGAGCATCGCTTATCCCTACAATACAGAAACCTACCAACAGACAGAAGAACTTGTAAGCGCATTTGATGCACTGACCTTTGTCAGTGCCCGTAATGAGGTTGAGTCCGCTCAGATGATTCTGAAGCCCACCTTTGATATCTCTTCCTATAAGCTGACCATGGGCGACCTGTATAATGCAAACGGCAATGTGATCCCTGCTGATGCGTTTGAGGTGTTTGTCCAGCATTATGTGACAGTAACCGGCACCGGCAACGGTGGTACACAGATTACCAATCCGGAAACCGGTGAGACCTTCTGGAACGCAGAGCACGAGAGCACTGCCGGTCCTGAGGGAACCTTCCCCAATCAGCTTATTCCTCAGAATGCTTCTATCGAGAAGTCTGAGAACAAGGTTACTTCCGGCAACAACCAGGGTATTTGGGTCAACCTGAAGGTGACTGATTTTGCCCCCGGTACATATACCGGAAACGCTGTTCTGAATGTAAACGGTACTGATCTGTTGATTCCTGTCAGTGTCACAGTTTATGATGTGGCAGTGCCTGAGGAGAACCATGTGAAATCCTCCTTCCAGATCTGGTGGGATCAGCTTGGCTACTTGCTGTATGGTGAGAATGAGATCCAGGCTTCTGACCGGGAGGATTATATCAATTATCTGCATAGCAAGCGTTTGATGACCATGGACTATTGGGGAATTACCCGCTATGACGACTCCATGGTAAACAAGGCTGTAAGCCTGGCTCAGGATCCTGCAATTTCCGCGTATGCTTTGCGTTATGCCAAGGCTGAAGATGGAAATGTGGATACTGAGGCATTGACTGAAACCTTGACTGCGTTCATCAATAAGAACATCGAACTGGCACAGTCCGGCAGCGATGTGGATCTGTTCAAGAAGGCATACTTCTATTTCGGTCAGATCTGTGATGAACCCAGAAACGAAGAGGACTATGCTTTAGTCAATGAAGCAACTGCTCGTTTGGATGCTGTAAAGGCTGAGTTGGCTCTTATGCTGGCTGACTATCCTGCACTGCAGGAAAGCTTCATGAACTTGAAGCATTTGGTCACCGGCCCTGATTCTGCGGATGAAACCTTTAGCTTTATCAATCTGCAGGATTACGGCGATGTTGCCCTGACCGGCGACAGCTTTGCCTATGTTCCTCAGTATCAGTGGCTTCACACCGAGGAGCAGCGTGCGCTGTATGCAGATGAGGATGAGATTTGGTGGTACGGCTGTACCCATCCCGTCAACCCCTATCCCAGCCTTTCCTTCAACAGCGAACCGCTGACTTCCCGCGCACTGGGCTTTATGATGTATGATTATAACATCGATGGCCTGCTGTACTGGTGCATCAACTCCTGGGGCGGCTCTGTCAGCGAAGATGGTGGCGCAGCGGCTGCCGAGGCACTGTGGGCTGATGAGATCTCCGATAAGTGGCCCGGTGAAGGCAAGCTGGTATATCCCGGCACACCTTATGGCTTTAATGGCCCCATCGGCACCATCCGTATTGAAAACCTTCGTGAGGCCTTGGAAGACTACGAGTATCTGTGGCTGCTGGAGAAGCTGTCCGGCTCCGACCAGAGTGCTGCTTATACCGAGGGCTTGTATGAGGGCGTGATTCCTGCAACTGACTCCGCAGCCTATCACGCAAAGCGTGCAGCCCTGCTGAGCAAGATTGAGGAGCTGAATGTTGCTGCCAACGGCGCAACTGTTGTAGAGTCTGAGCTGCCTGTTCTGCCTTGCGAGGAGCAGATGGACGGCGGTGATATGCTCTACGGCGCGTCCCTGGCCTACGATCAGAACCTGTGGAAGGAAGAAAACGGCCTGACCTACGGCGTGGATACCGAGAACACCTACGGTGAGGACTCCATCCAGTCCTGGGGCTATCATGCAACTGCCGCTGTGTCCCATGGCTCCGTTTGTGCGCAGATGCAGATGCCTTATGCCCACGACTTTACCGGCTGCTTCCTTTCCTTTGACGCAAAGACCAATGCAGAAACTGTAATAGGTCTGCGCTTACACAATTCCGGCTGGGGCAACCATAACGACACCAATGTGTCTGTAACGCTGACTGCCGGTGAGTGGAACAATTATGTAGTGGACTTCTCCAAGGTTCTCCTGTCGACAGCAGACACCACTGACCTGAAGTTCATTTCCTTCTATTTCAATTTTGCCGACAACACCGGTGTTGCAAGAGATGTATACATTGACAATGTACGCTTGGTTAAGGCAGAGAGCGTTGATGCTGACTGGATCCATATGTATCAGGATACAGGCAGCAGTTACAAAAATACGACTACCGCAATTACTGCAGACAAAGTTAGAGCAAATGGCTCTACCATGTCTATGAAGGTGATTGCTCCCGTAGATACAAAGGGCTTGTTCACCTTTAATACCGAGCATGCTGTGACGCTGGGTCAGCTTTCCGCAAAGCCGGACTTTACTTCCGGCAAGCTGGGCGCATGGTTCTGGTTTGGTGAGCGTTACGAAGCTCCTTCTGTTGCGGTACAGGTGACCTCCAGCAACTGGAAGGGCAGCCGTGATGCGTTCATGGATCTGACCTACGCCGGTGATGGCTGGTACTACGGTGTGTTGGACACCTCCACGATTACCTTCTTTGATGAGAACGGCGACGGCGCACCTGACGGCACGCTCGATGGTATTATTCGCCTGACCTTCAAGACCCCTGCTGCCTCCACCGTTTATGTGGACGGTATTTCCTTCCCCAATGTGGAAAGCGTAACAGAGGTTGAGAAGCCTTACTTTGAGGATGAGTCCGCTGACTGGACCAATATGAACTCCGACGGCGTGATTTCCCAGGATGTCCACCTGGCTGATAACAGCAGCCAGTCTGTGGCTGTGTCCGGTGCTGTGACCTTCGACGCTCAGAGCTTCATGGATGCCGGCTACATGGACGCATTGCCCAACTTTACCGAGGGCGAGCTGTCTGCCTGGTTCTACAGCGCAGAAGGCGTGCCTACCGCATCTGCATCGATTACCGATGAAATGGGTGCTGATTCTTCCATTGTGGGCCTTGTTGACTTTGTTATAAGCGAGGAAAGCGTTGACGGTTGGTACTATGGTACATTGGATGTTTCCGAGATTGTCTTTGACGACATGGATATCGAAATGGGTGCAACTAAGGAAGCTGTAGCCACCATTACCATTGAAACTACCGCATCCTATATTGACGGCATGAGCTTTACCGCTGAGGCGGTTGAGCCTGAGCCCACCGAGCCTGAGCCCACCGTTCCTGCAGAGCCTGGCGAGGATCTGTTATCCAATGCTGCCTGCAGTGCTACCGGCGAACTTCAGAGCGTTGAGGTTTTGAACAGTGAGGAAGCCTGGAAGCTTGTTCCCGGCACCGGTTGGACATATCCTACCTTTACACTGGATCAAAATTATGACATTACCGGCAAGCAGTTGGTAATGAGTGTTAAGCCTGTAGACGTTACAAGCATGAGAATCAATTTGTCCACCATTGATGACCAATGGCTCAGCGGTGTGACCAGCAGTGACCTGACGGTAGGGAAGTGGAACGTGGTTACCTTCGATCTTTCCTCTGCTAACGTTGGAGGTACAGCGGTAACCTCTATGGCCAAATTCGGTATGGGTTTTGATATTTCTGCCAGCGGCGAGTATGCTGTTTATATTGACAATGTCTATCTGGTAGATGCGGAATCTGTTTCCGATGACTGGATCAATATGAGAATTGACATTGGTGACTCTACTGCTTCCTACGGAAAGTCTATCGAGCACCTGAAGGCTGATGGCAGCTCTGTTGCGATGATGGTTGTTGCCGGTGCCAACGATAGCACCTGGACTTTGAGTCCTCAAGCACAGTGGGGCAGCGTGGATATGTCCACCGGTATTCTGGGCGGCTATTTCTATAGTCCTGACGGCGTACCCTCTGTCAAGGTTCGGATTACCGCCGCTTCCTGGAAGGGTGGTGTTACCGTGTCTCTGACCATGCTGGATGCCGGCGATGGCTGGTATTACGGCTACATGGACATGGATGATTACTATTTCTTCGATGAAGACAACGATGGCAATGTCGATGCAACTGCTGAAGAAATCATTCGCATCAAGCTGACTTTTGCCGCAAATACTGTGACTTATGTGGATGGCCTGATGTTCCCCACAGAAATTCCTGAGGAATTCCTGCCCGAGGAGCCTACAGAACCTGAATCCACTGAGCCGGAGCCCACCGAGCCTGAGACTACAGTTCCTGAGGAGACTGTACCTGCTGAGGACTTCTTCTCCAATGCTACCAGTGGCGTTGGTGTGCTGCAGAGCGAAACTACAAACGGAAGTAGCTCTGCCTGGAAGCTGACGCCTGCCCGTGATCCCAGTCATACCTGGCTCTATCCCGGTTTCGAACTGGATAAGGCTTATGATATTTCTGATCATATCCTGAAATTCGACATTTTGATTACCGGTGCAACCTCTTCCAACCTGAATTATAGCAGCCTGAATGGTGATTGGTGCGAGGCAGATGCCAACCGTATCAACGGGCTGGCTATGGAGCAGTGGCAGACGGTTTCCTTCGATCTGTCTGCGAACACCTTGGGATACACAGAATTGTCCAAGATCGGCTTCAGCCTGAATTTGAAGTCCGAGGATGACAATTATGCCATTTATATTGACAATGCTCTGCTGTTTGCCAAGGAAGATGTTTCCGAAGACTGGATCAACATGGCAGTTGACGTAGGTGAATCCACTTCCGGCACATACGAAAAGGTCTATGGCTTTACCAAGGATGCGGCTTCCGGTATTTCCATGAAGCTGACTCCTACGGCGTCCGAGTCTGCCAAGGTTGCCTTCAATGTCAGCCATGTGTTGGGTGATAACTATGATATGTCCACCGGCAAGCTGGGTGCATGGTTCTACTTTGGTGAGCAGACACCCAAGGCAACCCTGACCCTGTCCGGCAACTGGAAGGCCAATGTGCCTGCAGCCTTTACCTTCGGTGAGGGTGTTGACGGATGGTATTTCGGTACTGTGGATATGGATGCCATCACCTTCTATGAAGAGGCTGGTACCACTTCCGATATCGAGCGTGTACGCATTTTGATCCCTGCCGGCTATGAGCCTGTGTATATGGATTACCTGCTCTACAACGCTGATGCTGCTACCTCCAAGGTCGAGGCTGAGACCGATATGCTCTATGGCGCTTCCTTTGCCTATAATGCAGCGAACTGGACGGAAGAAACCGGCCTGAGCTACGGCAAGGATGTTACCAATGTCTATGGCAACAAGTCTACCCAGTCCTGGTACTTCAGTGCGACTGCTGATGCCGCTGCCAGCGGTGTTGCACAGCTTCAGTTGACTGACGTTTATGATGCTACCGGCAAAGTAATGCTGCTGGATGTGAAGCTGGATGCCCCCGAGGGTACTGCTGCAGATTTGCAGATCCGTCTCCACGAGGACGGCTCCTGGGCTGATGTTACCACAAATAAGACCTTCGGCATTGCTGCTGGCGGCTGGACGACTATCGAACTGGATCCCAACGCTTTGGTTGTTGCTGGCAAGGATCTGACCAAGGTAAGATTTATTACCTTCACAGTCAACTATGCCTCCAACACCGGAGTGGAGCGGACAATGTACATCGACAATGTTCGTTTGGCACAGCCGGAAGACTCCTCCATCGACTGGGTCAATCTGGGCATTGATGCCGGCATGTCTGCCGGTACCTATGGCCTGACTTATGAAATGGTGAAGGCTGATCCCAGCACCAAGTCTATGAAGATCACTGCTGCCGCAGACACAAAGGCTAAGGTTACCTTCAGTATTCCCAATGTGGATATGAACAACGGTACCTTGGGCGCGTACTTCTACTTCGGTGATCAGGAGCCTAAGGCTTCCGCACAGGTCACCTCCGCTAACTGGAAGGGAAGCGTATCCCTGGGCTTTGCCTTTGAGGATCTGGGTGACGGCTGGTACTACGGCACCATCGACACCGGTGTGTACTACTTCTACGATGAAAACGGTGACGGCAAGCAAGATGGCAACCTGGATGCATGTATCAAGCTGACTGTGATCGTTCCCGAGGGCTATACAGCTTATGTGGATGGCCTGACCTACAAGCAGAATGTCTCCGCATGGAATATCTCCCTGGGTGACAAGATCGGCGTTAACTTCGTTATGAATTTGGATAGCACCGATGTTGTTTGCATGATCGGTGACAACGAACTGGCTACTACCGTAACAGCCAACGAAGACGGCACCTACACCGTTTCTGCCGCAGTGGCAGCAGCACAGATGACCATGCCAATCACCATTAAAGTGGGCGGCGAGACATTGGCAAGAACTTACACAGTTCGCGGCTACGCTGATGTGATTTTGGCTGGTGATTATTCCGAGGAAACCAAGACCTTAGTTAAGGCTATGCTGAACTACGGTGCGGCTTCTCAGAATGTATTTGGCATCAATACCGACAATTTGGCCAACGCCAACATTGATGTGACTGCTCCTGCTGTTCCCGCCGAGGGCGGTGCTGTGACCCAGAATGGCAGTGTCGCAGGTGTCAGCTTCTATGGCGCATCCTTGCTCCATCAGAACAAGCTGTCTGTGCGCTTCTACTTTGCAGCCGACAGCATTGACGGCCTGACCTTCAAGGTCGGTGAAACCGAGTACGCTCCTGTTGCCAAGGACGGCAAGTACTATGTTGATGTTGCTGAGATCGATCCTCAGGAAATTGCTGACAAGATCACAGTCAATGTGTCCAATGGCAGCGAAAACCTTAGTGTAAGCTATGCGGCACTGGATTACATCATCCGTATGTATAACAAGGCTGACAGCACCGATTCCACTAAGGCTCTGGTCCAGGCGCTCTACGGCTACTATCTGGCCGCTGTTGACTACCTGGCATAACGCACAACTTTTCATGGGCCTGCGCAATTTGCGCAGGCCCATTTTATATACTTTTTGCAGGAAAAAGAATTAAAAACAGTGAATTCTTCTTGACATTTCTTCCGGATGCCGTTATAATACACTGGTCTGCGAATGCAGACATATCCTTGCTTCCGGCGAGACCGGAGGCCAAAAGTCCAAAAGGAGGTGCAAACAACATGGCTAAGATCACCGGTAAGTACGAGGTGCTCTACATCATCGACCCTGCTCAGGGCGAAGAGGGCATCGCCGCACTTGTGGAAAAGTTCAAGGCAATGGTGGAAGCGGA
>JAFSET010000034.1 GCA_017435615.1 Oscillospiraceae bacterium
AACTAACTAAGGCCCTAATATAAATGTTAGGAATTCGCAATAAACTTGCGAAAATATTTAACTTTTTCTTTTTCCTGGGATCATAGGTTTTCTTCCTTCCTTTCAATTGTCCCACGGTCAAGACAGAGAACCGTCCCCTGTCCTGTGTCCTTAATAATGCAACCAACAACAAATGCAATGCAACACACACCTATGATCATATGCGGTATAAGTGCTTCAAAAGCAGATATTTTGTTGAATTGATAGGTCAAAATACCGCAAGCTATAATTAGTATTCTATCTACAATGACTAAAATCCCGAGCTGCAAATAATGCCTTCTTATAGCTCTTATGTAACAGATAATTCGCAAAAGCGGAAGAATAGCTGCCCAAATCAACAATGGGACACGAAGTATCATACTGTAATCTTCAGATACACCGATAAGAAATGCATACCACCCTGAGCTTATGCCGTAATCGTACAGATTTATATATATGATTGCATCAGTGAACAGAAGGATGAACGCAATTACAATGATTGACATATAGACATGCGCAAGAAGGCTGTATAATTTAGAATTCTTCATAGTGACTCCTTTACAGTTAAACGATGTGCAAAATATCAATTAGCTACGTTAGCCACCTATTAAAAGCTTTCCAGCAATAGTATATATATGGCATACCTTCTTCTTTAAAATCAAAATCTGCAAGACAGAGAACCGTCCCCTGTCCTGAAAACCCTACTTTTTCAGTGGTTTCGAACCGTCCCCTTGTCCCTGTCCCTTCACCCTTGTCCTCCTGTCCTGCCTGTCCTGCCTGACTTTCTCCTGTTCTGTTCGTTTGGCCTGTACGATTAGTAGCCATATCAGCAAGTCGAAAATAGCAGATGAATAATGGATAATATTTTTGTAACTAACAAAGAAAATTATTAAATCAAATAATAGCAATAGATAGGGGATATAACGCCAAAGCTTGTTCTTATAGATGGATAGGGTTGCAAAAGCAATCACACAGATCCATAGACAATAATGGCTAAATAGAAATACTTGGTATGGATCTGTAAGAAAACTTGGGATCAACGCAGTAAGTAATGCAAACGCGTAAAGTAATCCGGATAATGGGCATATATTTAGATAATTGGACATCAATTCTCCATTTTCTGGATCAATGAAAGGAAAAATGCTACCACATATCAAACAGATACCTGAGATCATTATAAATGCAATATAAAACCAGTTAACATTTCTTAATTGAATGCTTTTCTGACTCCGTCTATAAAGTGTTGCCATGCGCTCCACCCTTCACTTTGGTTATCAAAATTAACATGTCTTGAACTTGATATAATATTGTTGGGAAATGGAATGAAGCTCCCTAAAATGTAGCCAAAATTATGGAAATCCCATTCAAGCATCACACTATCTACGGTGCGATTTCATCCCACAAGACAGAGAACCGTTGCCTGCCCTGTTTATGTGGGATTTAGTGGTATTTTCACGGGGTAATCATCCGGTAACAAAGTATGTGAGAATTCGATTTCCTTTTTGGGAAGATCTTGTAAATAAACAAAATAAACCTTGTAATTATTCTTATCGACCAATGCATATTCAAAAAAGCTCCAACCATCTTCTATAACCTCTCCTAAGCTAACCGCATATGCATCCAAGGATGAATTTTTGAAGTGTTCACTGCACTGTGTTGTCATCGGTATAATGCGCTCTAATTCTCCAGCCAAGGCTTCCTCGTCCGGGAACTGTACCTCCAGAAGGATCTGATGTCCCTCGATCAGCGGTAACTGCTCGTCATGTCTGCAAAAGAAGTCTGTCACCTCATAATTTTCAATTTCTGCGGGAAAAATAAAGTCTAAATCAATGTACTTATAATCAAAACCCGTTAAATCCCATATTTCTGTGTAATCATCTATGGTGTAGTAATTCTTGTATGCAATATAGTCACACCCTGTAAAGCACAAAAACATAACACTTAAGATCAGGATTAATAATATATTGCGAATTTTTTTCATAGTGATCCTCCTCATATATGGATATATGTATAGATTACCCCTAATCCTCTGACAGAACGAATTACAAGGTTCTCCAAGACAGGGGACGGAGACGACAGAACGGGCCTCTACGACGTTGTACAGACAACATAACATTCGTTGCTAACCCAATCACCACTTAGATAGTGATCAATATAGTGAAAGCAATTTAATGCCGGGTCATAGACCAAGAGGACCGCATAGGATTCTCCCCAGTAATTGTAAAATGACCCCATTGCATATAGCATATCCCCCACTGTCTTCACACTACATTCGTTAAAGAAATTGGATAGTTTTAGGGTTTTTCCATCCCAAATAGTCGAATTCCTTAATGTAGCAATTTCAGAAACTGCATCACTGTTTTCCGCAATATCCTCTAAAGAAAATATTTGTTGCTTTTCGTTGTATCTGATCTCTATACCGTTTTCGCTTACAAATCGTCCAGATACCAAACGTGACGGAAAGCTGTAGTCATGATATGGCTGTACGGTTGCAGTGTTTGTTGCGACATTGTAACTATGCACATTACTAAGATCCGAAAGGACCAATATACCGTCACCACAGTAAAAGCCGTTTCTTTCACTGTATGGCTTGGATGAATTGATGATATAAGGGGATTGTACATCTTCAAAATGATACTTGGGTGTAAATGTTGAGGATGAAAGATCGATGTGGGCAATCGTCCAACTGTTTGATTGCGTTGAAGCATTTGCAGAACATACAATGTATGCGTTTTCGTTTTCCACATATAAAACTTCATATAACGAAAACCCGTTTCGCCTGCATATCGCTCCAACATCAACCTGGTGATTGTCTGTGTATAATTTTCCGTAAACGCAAACTGCCGGGCTATGTTCTGTTTCTGAATGTACGTCGATATTCGTTTGCCTTGATGCTGCGATGAAATATACCGCAGCTATGCTCACCAGTATTGCCAGTAAAAGGACAACCGCAAATCCCACTCGTTTAATGCTGTTCATTGTCATTCACTCCCATTAAAGGTTGGTTTACATAAAACCGCACCATCATGAACTCAGTATAATTAAGATAGAATTTCTGTTGATTTCATCACTTCATTGATTGTATTCGGAAAAACCGTTTTGGCGAATTATGATTCCTTGTGTTTTTTCTACCACGAACGAAAAGATCCCCCCTGTCTTCCCTGCAATGAGAGCCTTAGATGCTGTGTTCTTCCGATTTTAAGACAGGAAACCGGCTTATGTACCGCTGCGCTGTGTCTGCGCGTATTTTGCATCAGGATCAATCCATATATTTGCGTCATACGTTATGCCAACAGCTTCACATTGTTCCCCAAAAGCGGTTTGATTTCGCCACGGTCCCAGCAATATATCGTCTGTACTATTGATCAAATAGAAATAATATTCTTCTTCTGTCAAATTTCTTAAATAGTTAAGCTTTTCGTCGTGATAGGGGTATGGCGGTATATAACATCCTTGCAATCCTATATACTCATCGTAAACGAAATAATATACTACATAATAGTCATCAATTCTTGTTTCCCATATAGTGGCATTATAATTAGGACGATAACCTATTCCTCGATCTGTTGATGAAACTTTACATATTGCATAACCGTTTCCAATTTCCATAAAGTAATCATCGGAGCCACACCCACATTGCATCATCAACATGCCGACAATCACAGAAATGGCAATACCGTTCTTCAAAAATAATAACACTGCAGACTTCAATTTTACGAAACGATGTGCTGTATGGAACACACCAATCACATCCTTTCCAATACCCAATTGACAAGCGGCATTTCCGCTTTTGGATGCTGTGTTCTATCGGTTCTAAGACGGGAATACGCAGCTTGACTGAAACTCTTTTTCAAAAAAGATTTTAAAATCACTTAAAACGACAGTTTTATCCTTATCTTTTGTGTCCAAATAGGCAAAAAACACAAGGCATTGCGCAGTATCATCAAAACCAAACATGCGAATCTCCTGCGTAAATGATTCGCTGTTATAATTGCGCTCATATATCGTATAATTGTTATAACGGTACGGCTTGGGATCAAACTGAAAAGCAGTTATACAATGATTTTTTGCCTCTGAATAGGTTTCTGAATCGTATGTAAGCGTTACAATGGATTTTATCTTAATATTCCAAATGTGATCATCATAGTAACAATAGTAATCTCCATTCTGGTACGGGTAGATATCTAAGAAATCTTCGTTCCCGGGAAGTAAATTGTAATTAAACTCCATAGAGCTTTCGAAACTGGAAAAGTTCTCAATGCCATAGTATTCTGTAGTTTGACATCCGCAAAGGAGTAATATAACAGGCATAATCATAAGAAACATGGCTTTTTTCATATTTTCCTCTCACCTTCCAATGGGTCATTGCGAGCTGCTTAAAAAGCAGCATGGTAATCCGCTCCCGCCTGTGTCATTGCAAGCCGCTTAAAAAGCGGCGTGGCAATCTCAAAGGGGGAGTTTATTCGTTTAGATCACTAAAGGACATTTGAGACTTAAATAATGAATTAATAATAAGCTTTTAGGCTGGCACGGGTCCTTTGGGGCGTGCAGGTTATGCCGCTTCCCTTTGAGATTGCCACGCCAGTGTGCGCACTGGCTCGCAATGACACGACTGGGAGCTTTTCTCCATTCTATCACCGGTTCGCAATGACATAGGGGGCGGAGACGACAGAACAGGCACTTTATACTCCCGTCCGGCCCTACAAAGAAAGCGGTATTTCTAAGTATCGAGAATAGGAATCCGGCAATAAGCTGTGTGGGAACTCGATCTCCTTCTTGGGAATATCCTGCAAATAAATGAAATAGATTTTATTTTGATCCTTGTCCACCAATGCGTATTCGTAAAACAAGTTTTCTCCCAGGCTGATCGCATATGCTTCCAGCAATGAAGCTTGAAAATGCTCCGTGCACACAGTTGCGATTGCAGCAATACGATTTTGTTCGGCAGTCAAAGCCTCCTCGTCCTCAAACTGTACCTCCAGCAGGATCTGAACTCCCTCACCCAGTGGTAGCTGTTGGTCATATCTGCACAGAAAATTTGCTACATCATAATCTTCAATTTTTTGTGGGAAAAGAAAATGGGAATCCACACGCTGAAAAGCAAGTCCGGACAAGTCCCATATTTCTGCATAATTTTCGATTGTGTAATAATCCTTATAGGAAATATAATCACATCCTGCATAAGCTGCAGTCAACACAATCACGATCAATATCAATAAAACATTGCGAAGCTTTCTCATATTGTCTCCTTTTTATACACGGTTTTCCTGTCTTCATTCCCCACAGCTTTCTTTTCAAGGAAATTCCTTTTTCGTTTGTGTTTGTATGAAAATATGTAATGGATAAAAAAGCAATCACGGCTCTTGAAGCTTTGCAAGTCATTTATTGTTTGAAAGGTATTGCATGTATTGCCAGGGGTCAATATGGAACGCACCAAAAAAGGTGGTCAAAAAGCCGGTATCGGACAGTCCGTCCACACATAGCGAAAGAAAAACGATTCTCTGTTCTTCCTTATTAACTAAAATTCTGTTGATATGTGCATTTGTAATGGTGTAATAGTATTCTGTCTTTTTATCAAGCAAAAACAGATGATCGCGGTCAATTCCTGGTGCTTCGGCTGCGGTGTAGGAATAATCATCATAGCTTTCATCAAAGCCAAACGTCATTGGGGGAAGACCGGCTGTTATTTCATTTACATATTCCTGAAAAGCCGTTTCATCATCAATCGTAAACTGCAAATATGTTTCAAAGGCGTAGTTGTCCAATTCGTTCACTTCAGCACGATGGGAGTAAATCACATTTTCAAAGCCTTTAGAGATTTCCTTGGGGAAAAACGAGCGAATACATTTCTCGGCGATTTCTTGCGGAACGCCTTCAAAGACACCGTATTCTGCCATATCATTCGTTTGATAATATGTGGATTCCGGAATCTCTATCAATATGCCAATAACCGCCAGTACGATAAATAAAATAAATATTGCATTGATGATCAGGGAAACTTTCAGAAGTGTATTCTTCTGAGAATCGTTCAGTACAAGTTTTTTCATATTATCCTCCTTATTCAACCCACGCGTACCCATTGCGTGATACAGCAGAAGGGGTGGAACTGGCCCCATGTCCCCAAACTGGCGTTGAGCCGTCACCGTGTCCTTCCAGGAAATCCAAGTACGCTTCATACTCGTAGTGATCAATACCAAACCGGGTGTATAGCACATTTAGGTAATCTGTTTCTGCCGAACTGTCCCATTCGTATAATCCATAAAAGATTATGCGGTTTTCGCTATGATTGATGAGGATCAACCTGACATCTGCACTTGAATAGATATACCACACATCATCCTTGTAGGAACTGGTAGTTATATCCAACTTGCTCGATATATAATATTCTTGAAAAGCAGAGTCAAAAGGAAATGTATGTAGGGTTTTATCCCCAATTTGTCGGGACACATAATCATTGAATACGGCCTCATCCTTGATGGTGAATTCCAACATAGATTCGAAAGCTTCTCCATCATGCTTGATTGAACGGTATATATACTCCACATCTTCAAAATAGGGTTCAATTTGTTCCGGAAAATACGGATCGAGGAGCTCATGCGCAGTTTTTCCGCTGTAGCTGTTATCATATTCTCTGTATTGCTCCACAGAAGCTACTTCGTATTTGTTATCGACAAATGTGTAGTGGCATGACACAAGTGCTATGACAGCATAGAAGATTATCATAACAATTGAGAACATGGTCCAACAAAAGGATCTTAGAAATTTATTCTGAATTCTAAACATGATGCATACACCTCCATGCATAGATCCTTAAATACTTTCAGTCTTCTACATATTCCAAAATATCCGATACATTACAATCCAGGGCGCGGCAGATTGCATCCAATGTGGAAAAGCGAATTGCCTTGGCCTTATTATTTTTCAGAACGGATAGATTGGCCAGGGTAATCCCCACCTTATCTGACAGCTCATTCAGCGACATTTTCCGCCGGGCCATCATCACATCCAAATTGATCACGATCATCTTTTCAAGCGCTCTCTTTCCCGTCAGACTGTTAAATCGTTTTCGTCCTTGATGGCAACGGCTTCACGGACCGTATTTTTTACCACACCCAGGGCAAGACCCAAAAACAGTGCCATAAACGCTACCACGATAGACAGTTGAAACCATATTCCCAGACCGCCAAACAGTCCCCCCAGGCCAAAGCAGCACCAGGACACGCCCTTGATCAGGGAAACCGTCTGTTTTGTAAAGACCTGGCCCTTTTTCACATTGGACAAAATACCCATCAGCAAACAGTCAGCCACCATGAAATCCACTATAATTCCATAGGCCAGGATCAGCGCAACTGTTCTTCCTGCCTGGGTGATCTGGTCACGGTTGCCGATGTTGTCCGGCAGATTGATCAGCATAGTTGTCAGCGTGGGCATAATGAACAGTGACCATACGCACACCGCAAGGAACAAAACAGCAACCACAAGGGCTAAATTCACATAAGCATTTTTGGGGGTCTTCTTCATAATTCTCCCTCCATTTTCTCAATGATACCCTCAGCATAACACGCAAAGTGTCGATTGTCAATAATAATTTATCGTTTATCGATAAATATAAGGGTCTTGAAAGACCAAGCATTGTTTGATATCATTACGCTTGAGGTGATCACCATGCGCTACCAAAAAATCGTCCCCGGAAGCTTTATCAGCCGGCCCAACCGGTTTATTGCCCATATTGAAATCGAAGGAGTCCAGCAGGTTTGTCATGTAAAAAACACCGGCAGGTGCAAGGAGCTTTTGCAGCCCGGTGCTACCGTTTACTGCGCCGACTGTCAGTCCCCGGCCCGGAAGACCCGGTATGACCTGATCGCCGTACAAAAGGGTCACCGGCTGATCAATATGGACTCTCAGGCCCCCAATCAGGCGGTGAAGGAATGGCTGTTATGCGGCGGCCTGGGCAGCATAGAAAAGCTAAAGCCGGAGTCTACCTTCGGAGATTCCCGTTTTGATTTTTCCTTTTACAAGAATGGACGGCTTTGCTTTTTGGAGGTCAAGGGTGTGACCTTGGAAACGGACGGCGTATGCGCCTTTCCCGATGCGCCAACCCAGCGTGGCACCAAGCATTTGACAGAGCTGACAAGACTGTGCCGGGAGGGTTACGGGGCCTATGTGCTGTTTGTGATCCAAATGTCCGATGTGGCCTTTCTGCATCCCAACGACCAAACAGACCCGGCCTTCGGCCAGGCCTTGCGTCAGGCTGCCCGGGAGGGCGTACAGGTTTTGGCCATGGACTGCACCGTGGCACCGGATGAAATGGTTTTACGCAATCCAGTTGAAGTCAGGCTGTAGCGGCTGTCCTTACATTTCAGTTTATAGAACAGATATAATCTTTTCGTAGGGACACCCCTCCCGGGGTGTCCCTACAAGATCGGATATAGAGATCGAAAATAATAATTTTGATGCGAATAACAAATGGGATGCTGCAAGTGTCTTTGCAGCATCCCATGTTCCATTTTTATCGAGGCGGCAGTTTTCGTTTCAGGATCATCAGCACCACAACGCCCAAAAGGGGGAACAGTGCCGCGATCAGCATACCCAGCTTCATGCCCACCTGCTCGGAGGATATGGACAGGGCTTCTCCCATCTGTGATGCCCACCGGCTGACCGACACGCTGTCTACCACCATGCCGTGAAGCTGAGGAGCCACGGAGGAACCGAAATCTCCGGCTGCTGCCATCAGCGCATAAGCGGTCACGCCTACGCCGGGGATACGCTCCTCCATCAAAATCAAGGTACCGGGCCAAAGCATAGAGGTGCAAATACCGGTGAGCACGCACCCCAGCAGTGACAGGGCCGCAATGGGTGACAATGCCGCCACCAGGTAGCACACCACAGCGCCGACCATGCCAAACACCAGCACCCGGTAAATATTTTTGCCCCGTTTGGCATACCAGGTCCGGCCCACGCCCAGCAAAACCGCAAACAGCGCCAGGCCGATGATATCGCACAGGGTCTTGGAGATCCGCAGTACATTTTCCAAATAACTGGAAATCCAGTTGGTCATGGTATTTTCCGCCGCACCGCCCAGAAAAATGCACAGCGCGCAAAGGGCCAGGCCGGTGGTGCGTTTTTTGGCAGTCTGCTCCCCGGTGCTGTGGGACAGCTCCATAGGCGGCAGCGTACTGGTGCAGAACAGCACACAGCAAATGATCGGCAGCACCGCCAGCCCCAGGGTTAGATACATCCAGTTTTCTCTGCCGAAAATCTGCAAAAAAACCGTACTGATCAGCACCACCGTCAGCACGCCGTAGGCATACAAAGAGTGCAGAAGGCTCATATCCCGGTCCGGGGTTTTGGAGGGAATTGCCGCGATCAGGGGGCTGAGCAGCACCTCGGACAAACCGGCAGCAACAGAAAAAATGAAGGTTCCTGCCACCAGTCCGGCATAGGCGTATTGGGGCATCAGCATCGGCACCAGGGCATATACCGTCATGCCGGCCGCTGTGATCAGGGGCATGATCCGGATGGTTTTATGAATATTGAAATACTTGCCGAAAAAGGAAAAGACCAGATCCACCACAAGCTGGGTGCAGAAATTGATCAGCACCAGGGTCCCCAGCAGCGTGTAGGAAATGCCGTACATCTCCCGGAAGGTGACAAACAGCATCGGCGGCAGGCAAAATACCGACGACAGGGCAAGATAGGTAAAATAACAGGAAAATTTCGCTTTTTGATAATTTGGCATATCGATGGGCTCCATTTATGAGATTGCCCATACTATATATGATTTTCTGTTTTTTTGCAATAAGCAAAATCACAAAATTTGAAGATTTTTGACGAGCCTCAGAAGGAAGCTTCGTAATAATAGAAATTTCCGCAAATATGCTCGGTGTAATAGCAGTTGTCACCGTTTTTTTGCTGCCACTGGTAGCCATTGCCTGCGGGCTTTAATAAGTCGGCAGACAGGGGCGCGCACCACACAGCCGCCATATCATGTTCAGCAGTGTAATAGAAGCCTACATAGGAGGTCCCTGAGCCAATACCGCCACCGCCACAGGAAAAGTCAACGACTGTTTTCTCTGCCCGTATATCTTTGACTATTCCTTGATTTTCAAAAGCAGAAAAATCTTCGCGTTGAATTGCCTCCATCAGCTCTGCCTCATTTTCACGCACAAATTTGAAAACATGCTCTTGATCAGCACTGTCATCGCCAAGTACAGTCAAAACTGCAAGCATGATACTACCGGCAAGATTTTTCAGCGTGTCTGCGCAGCCGGACAGGGTAAACGCCATAATCACTGCCAGCAGCAGGCACAGGCCTTTTTTCAGCATATCCTCACTCCCGTCCCAGCAGCAGCGCATACTGGTTAGACAGCACCTTGGATAAGACGCAGAATACGGCAGACAGCCCAATTCCTGCCCAGATCAAGGGCGAACCCACCGCAAGCTGACCGGCGTAGTGGACCACTGCCCAGCCATATCCCAAAAGGATCATAGCCAGGGTAGAAACCATGCAGCCGTAAGAAAAAGACTTCCGGTTCCGGTACACCCGGATGAAAAACCAGTTTGCCAGGGACAGCAGATTTCCGGTGGCCGGAACGATCAGTGCCGCCGCCCACAGGCCGTTGGTAGCTCCGGCAGGCGTATTGCCTTCCAAAACAACACCGATAGCCACGATGGCAAAGGAAACAAACAGCAGCACCGACTGAATGAGCGATGCTTTCCAGTCACTGACCCGGCGCAAGCTCACCTGGCTTACGGCTTCTTCATGCCGCTGAAACATTTTTTTCATTTGTCCGTAAGCTCTGCGGCAGCTTTCACAGCCGTCCAAATGGGCGGCCACAAGCTTTCCGCTTTCTTCCGAACAGCAATCATCCACATACAGTGGCAGCAGATCCTTGATTACATTACAATCCATGATTTTGACCCATTCCTTCCATGATTTTTTGCTTGGCTCGGTAGTAGGTGACCCGAGCCCAGCTTTCGCTTTTGCCAAACATGGTGCTGATGGCCTTCAGTGACAAACCGCCAAATACGGCCAGCATAAACACCTCTTTGTATGGCTCATCTAATGCGTGCAAACAGGAAAAGGCTCTGCCGGCAAACTCCTTTTCCGCAAACAGATCGGCGATATCCGGCGTGCTGTCTGTCACCAGGGTCTCGTCCAAAGGTTGATGCTTTTTCTGTGCGCGAAACCAGGCAAAATAAGTATTCTTAGCGATCTGACACAGCCAGGAGGTGACCTTTTCCTCCTCACGCAGCCCGGAAAGGTTCATGTACGCACGAAAAAAGGTCTCCTGAGTCAGCTCCTCTGCCAGGGACACATCCCCACACAGCTTCATCAAAAACCGGAAAATAAAGGAATTGTTTTCCCGGAACAGCTTGTCAAAATCCAGCACGCCATCACCGCCTTTCATCTATTAGATTGCAAAGCTCAAAATTCGTTACACAGAATTTGCAAAATCTTTTCTGCATTGTAAAAAATCTTCATTCCTTCGCGTATCGTTCTTAACATCAGCTAAACAGGCAAATAGGGCTGTCGATTTGACAGCCCTATGAAAAAAGCTCCGTGATGATCTTCACTGCCAGCAGGGTGATCACGATCATCAAGACCGGCCGAACGATCCTGGAGCCGTTCTTGATGGTCAGGCCGGCACCTAAGTAATGTCCGGCAATGGAAAACAGGCCGGAAATAATACCGATGGGGATCAGCACCTTGCCTGCTGCCAGAGAGGTAAACACGCTGCCTATATTGGAGGCCAGGTTCACCAGCTTCACATTGCCGGATGCGGTGCGCACATCCTGTTTTGCCAAAAAGCAGTAGATCAGCAGCAAAAATGTGCCTGTGCCGGGGCCATAAAAGCCGTCATAGCCGCCCAGTAAAAAGGATGCGCCCCATACAATTCCTCTGCGAACCCAGGGAGAAAGCTCCCCCATCTGTTCCGGCAGCTCCTTTTTTCGCAGCATCACCACTGCTACGACCGGCAGCACGATCAGCAAGAGGTACTGCAGGTATTTTTCATCCATCATAAGCTGAAGACGGGTGCCGAAATGTCCGCCGATCAAAGCCAGTGCCACCGCAGGAAGGGCCAATGTCCAATCCACAAAGCCGTTTTTGATGTAACGGAAGGTGGAAGCGGCAGTGCCAACCGTGGAGGACAGCTTGTTGGTACCCAAGGCAATATGAGACGGCAAGCCTGCCAACAAATACACCGGCACGGAAATAATTCCGCCACCTCCGCCAATGGCATCAATAAAGGATGCGCAAAATACGCCGATACAGATAAAAAGTACTGCCCATATGGAATAACCGAAAATCATGAATAGTCCCTCTTTTCCATAAAGCAAAAGGCTCACCGAGAGGCACACTCCGTAAGGAAGTGTGCCTCAGTTATATTCGCCTGACGGCGAGTGATATTGCTTCGCAGTGGTATTATGCTACGCATAGTGATATTGTCCTTCGGACAGTTTATGGGCGAATATAATATCACTGAAACCCAAAGGTTTCAATATCACTTTTGCTGTAATGCAAAAATATCACTGCAAACGGTAGTTTGCAATATAACTTTACTCGCCGAGAAAAACACCTTTTATTTTTTGGCATGTCATATTTTTCAAAGTACGTAACTGGCTGTGACACTGTCACAATCTTTGTGCAAAGTGTCATGCCTGTTATAAATGAAAAAGCTGAGGGAGACGACTTCATTTTGAAGTGTCTCCCTCGGGCGAAACTTTTTGTTTCGTTTCTTATTAGAATTACAGTTCCTCTTCCTCGTCTTCCTCTACGGAAAACTCCAGGGTCTCACCGCAATTGGGACAGATAATGCTGCCCTGCTCCAGGGTCTCCTCGTCGAAGTCGATGACCTCGCCGCAGATGCACTTCACTTCGTAGATGGTGGACTCTTCGTCACCGAATTCGAAGCCCTCTTCCAGATCCTCGTCTTCGTCCCAGTCCTCGTCATCCTCGTAGTCTTCGTCCCAGTCCTCATCCTCGTCGTCTTCTTCGTCCAGGATGTAGTCCTCAATGGCATCCAGATCTTCCTCGATCTCGTCCAGCTCATCACAGATATTGATGGTGGTCTCTTCCACGTCACTCAGTCTGCGGGTCACGTCACCCAGCAGGTCTACAATGGCGCTGATCATCTGGCCCTCAGGCTTTTCGGTATCCAGCTTCAGGCCGTCCATCAGGCCCTTCAGGTATGCTGCCTTTTCGGAAATTGTCATAGTAAACTCCTTATTATGCACGACCCAGGTATTCACCGGTGGTGGTGTCGATCTTGATCACTTCGCCCTCATTGATGAACAGAGGCACCTTTACCTCAGCGCCGGTCTCCAAAGTGGCGGGCTTCAGGGTGTTGGTAGCGGTGTTGCCGGCAAAGCCAGGCTCGGTGGAGGTGACCTCCAGCTCTACAAAACGGGGAGGCTCCACGCCGAAGACGTTGCCCTTGTAGCTCATGATGGTGCAGGTGTCGTTCTCCTTGACGAAGCGGAAGC
Organism: Oscillospiraceae bacterium; assembly: GCA_017435615.1. Lineage (GTDB taxonomy): Bacteria > Bacillota > Clostridia > Oscillospirales > Oscillospiraceae > Faecousia. The sequence goes on from JAFSET010000034.1 coordinate 13,507, forward strand.
TGTCGTCCAAAGTGGACTTCTCGATGGGAACCAGCTCGTAGGTCTCGCCGTCCATGAAGTAGTACAGGTCACCGTCGCTGTAGGAGTACTCCATCTTCTTGCGCTCAATGAAAGCGGTGGGGTACTTGTCACTGGGGTTGAAGGTGGTTTCCGTCACGCCGCCGGTGATGACATTCTTCATCTTAACACGGACGAAGGCAGCACCCTTGCCGGGCTTGACGTGCTGGAACTCAATGATTTGCATGACCTTGCCGTCCATATCAAAGGTAATGCCATTTCTAAAATCGCTAACAGAAATCATGTCTTTATCCTCCTGAAAATGCGCCTTTCGGAGAAGGCAAATTTTTACACATAGTTTGCGCAGTTATTTTAACCTAAAATCCCTTGAATTGCAAGAGGAAATCCAAAGTTTTTTCGTTAACCTTCAACAATTATCAGATTTTTAGGACTATGGGTGATATTTTCACAGCCATCAGCGGTGAAAATGATCACATCTTCGATCCGAACACCGAATTTTCCGGGCAGGTAGATGCCCGGTTCCGCGGAGCAGATCATTCCAGGCTCCATCTGCCGCTCCCCTGCAGGAGAGCAGCCGGGGGCCTCATGGACCTCCATACCAAGGCAGTGACCGTAGCCGTGGCCAAAGTAGGGACCATAGCCGGCGTCAGCAATGATCTTACGGGCTGTGCCATCGATGAAGCTGCCTGTAACACCGGCCTTGGAGGCGGCAATGGCAGCCGTCTGCGCCTGAAGCACGATATTGTAGACCTTTTCCATTTCCTCCGTGACATAGCCTACCGCAACCGTCCGGGTCATATCCGCGCAGTAACCGGCGTACAGCGCGCCGAAATCCATGGTAATAAAGTCACCGGCCTGAATGATTCGTTCACCGGGCACACCGTGGGGCATGGAGGTATTGGGACCGGAAACCACGATGGGATCAAAGGCCAGATTATCAGCACCGTTTTTCAGCAGACAGTACACCAGCTCCGCCTGAAGCTGCTTTTCGCTCATTCCCACCTTGATCTTGGTCAGCATTTCAGAAAAAGCAATGTCTGTGATCTGCTGAGCCTTGCGCATTCTGTCCAGCTCCCAGGGCTCCTTTACAGAACGGAAGCTGTAGATCTTTTCATTATAAGGCACAAGCTTGGCATTGAGTTTCTTTTCAAAGCTCATCAGCTCCTGAACCGTCAGGTACTCCTCTTCAAAGCCCAGGGTGTGTACCCCAAAATCTGCAATGGCATCGTTGAGCAGCTTGGAATAAGGATGCTCCCGGTTCATTTCCAGAACCTCAAAGCCGGTAATATTATTTTGGGCGGACTCAATATAGCGGCTGTCTGTAAAATACCGGCAGCCGGCCTTGGTCACGATAGCAATGCCCTCGGCAATATCAAATTCCGCGCCGTACATCCGGCTGTAACGGCTGGTCAGCAGCAGGCCGTCCACCTGCTCGTCCAAAACGGACAAATACTTTTCGATGTTTTTCATTTTGTGATCCTCCTGTTTTTTGATGCTGCGATAAACGGCAGCTCCGCCACATGGCGCAGCTTCAGCCAAATATTATGATTGTCAATTGCCTCCACCAGCAGGGTGCGCACACCGGCGCAATTGCCCCCCAGGGTGTCGGTATAGATCTGGTCACCCACCAGCACGGCCTTGTCCGCAGGTACCTGAAACTGCTGAAGGCACCGCCGGATGCCATCCGAAAAAGGTTTCCTGGCGTGGGTAATACAGGGCAAACCGTATTCCCTGCAAAAATCCGGAACACGCCCTTTGCGGCTGTTGGATACGATACAAACCGCAATCGCGCTTTCTTTGATTTGCTCCAGCCACCGCTTCACCTGTACGGTAGGCACATTGGTGGTATAAGGCACGATGGTGTTGTCAAAATCCAGCATCAGCAGCGCAACGCCCTGTTGCTTTAAAAATTCGGCTGTAATGTCTGAAATACTTTCAGCCCTCCAGGTCGGTAACAATACAAAGGGCATATTTCTGCTCCCCATTCATAGATTTTTATCGGATGTATTATAGCACAGGAGGTGGGATTTGTCTATGGGCTTGCCAATTTATCTTGCCATGACTGCCTGGGAAATGTCACATCTGGAAAAGCCGGAGCACTGCGGCTGGATGGCCTGCCATTTTTCCGCATACGGCAGCGGATTGAGTAACATTCCAACCCAATTGCCTCCCAATTCTCTGCTGATCCTCAACGACCGGATGCCCCCTGCCGGCCACGATCCGGAGCTGATCACCCGGCAGATCTGTCAAACTGTGGAAGAATTGCACTGCTGCGGCGTTTTGCTGGACCTGCAGCGGCCTTATTGCCTGGAAACCGCCAAAATTGCTGCCGCGATCTGCGCCAGTGTCCCCTGCCCTGTCACCGCAACCGCCGATTATGCCCGGGATTGCGACTGCGGCATATTGATACCGCCGGTACCCCCTTACCGCCTGCTGACAGACCATCTTGCCCCCTGGAAGGAACGGCAGCTTTGGCTGGAGGTGGACACGGGCCAATGCACCATGGAGCTGACAGAACAGGGTTGTAAAATCTTTCCGGGAGCAGAGCTGGGCAGCAGTCCCATCCATCAGGATACCGATCTGCACTGCCATTATTCCATCCGCCAGGAGCAGGACCGGACTGTATTTTCCCTGACGCGAACCGCTGAGGATCTGCAGGCGCTTTTGGAGCAAGCGCAGCAGTTGGAGATTTTTCTGTGCACCGGGCTTTATCAGGAGCTGGAGCCTGTTCTATTTGTCCCACCGCAGACATAGGCTGTTCCAGACCGAAACATAAGGAGGCTGGCTATGAACACTATTTACAGGGATATTGCTGCCAGAACCGGTGGCAATATTTATATCGGTGTGGTGGGTCCTGTGCGGACGGGAAAATCCACCTTTATCAAGCGTATGATGGAAGAATTGGTCATTCCCTGCATCGACGATCCGTACCGAAGAGAACGGGCCCGAGATGAATTGCCACAAAGCGGCTCCGGACGGACCATTATGACCAGTGAGCCAAAATTCATCCCGGAGGAGGCCGTGGAGATCTCCCCGGACGGCACCGCCAAAATGCGTGTGAGAATGATTGATTCCGTAGGCTATATGGTGGAAGGCGCTGTAGGCGCTGAGGAAGACGGCGTTCCCCGGATGGTCACCACACCCTGGTATGACTACGAAATCCCCATGACAGATGCTGCGGAGCTGGGCACTCAAAAGGTGATGCAGGAGCACTGCTCCATTGGGCTGGTGGTCACCACCGACGGCACCGTAACCGACATTCCCCGGCAAGACTATATTGCAGCGGAAAAGCGGGCCATTGAGGATATGGCCGCCACAGGAAAGCCTTTTGCGGTGATCATCAATTCCCAGTCCCCCAATTCCGAACAGGCTCAATCTGTCAAAGACTACATCGAAAACAGCTTCGGCATCCAACCGATGATCGCGGACTGTCAGGCCCTGACCACGGAAGATATTGCCGGACTGCTCCAAAAGCTTTTGTATTCCTTCCCCATGGAAGCACTGTGCGTCCGTCTGCCACGCTGGATGGATGTACTGGAAATGACCCATCCGGTCAAAGCGACTCTTTACGAGGCTCTGCGCAACGTAGCCCAGCAGGTTGGGATACTCTCACAGGCTCAGGCTTCTTTGGAAAAGCTTCAGGAGCACGAGCAGGTTGTCTCCTTTGCGATCAATAGCATTGACCCGGCTACCGGAACTGTGGTGTGCAGCTTAGGGTTTCCGGAAAAGCTGTTCTATGAGATTCTCAGCCAGCGTACCGGCATGAGCATTGGCAGTGACGCACAGCTTATGAGTATTTTGACGGAGCTATCCGCCGTAAAGAAGCAATACGACGAGATCGCGGACGCTCTGGCCTCTGTTCAGGCCACAGGTTACGGTATCGTAATGCCCGGCGCGGAGCAGATGACGCTGCAAAAGCCGGAGATCATTCGCAAAAACGGTGCTTACGGCGTCAAGCTCAAAGCCGATGCCCCCTCCATTCATATGATCCGGGTAGATGTGGATACGCAGATCAATCCCACTGTGGGAGACGAAAAGCAATCCCAGGAGCTGATGGAATATCTTGCCGGTGAAGACCCGGATAAGCTTTGGCAGAGCAACATTTTCGGTAAATCCGTGTATACTCTGATTCAGGAGGGGCTGACCGCGAAGCTGACCTCCACGCCGGAGGAGGTAAAGGCAAAATTCCGGGGCACACTGTCCCGGGTAGTCAACGAAGGCGCATCCGGACTGATCTGCCTGATTTTGTAATTAGTCTTCACGAAAGCCACATAAACGTGCCTTAGCATGTATTCTATGGAATTACGAAACCTTACAGTTGTGTCATCTTGAACAAAGTGATGGATCTACCGCGTTGCAGTGGCTCAATTGAGTCATAACAACGGAAAGAGCCTTGCGTTTTGATCAGGATGACACCGCTGAAGGTTTCTTTTTTTGCCCTGTGTAAAACATTCTCAAACAGCTGTCCGACACGCGCCATTAACAGCTCCCCTTCTTCAACAATGCCAATTGCAATTGGTATTGTTTTATGCTATATTGTAGTGGATCGACTCAGTTTACACAGGAAGGTTTTTCACATGAATGATATTATTGCCGCCGTATCTACCGGAATGAGCGTCAGCGCCATTGGCATTATCCGGCTATCCGGAATGGGCTGCGCTTCCGTTGCGGATAAGGTCTTTACATTAAATAATGGGCGTTCTCTCAGCCAGGCCCCTGACAGAAAGCTGATGCTGGGAGTTTTGAAGGACAAGCAGGGACGGATCATTGATCAGTGCATGGCGGTTTTCAGCCGGGGACCCCACAGTTATACCGGAGAGGATACCGTTGAATTTCACTGCCACGGCTCCCCTGCCGTCCTGTCCGCCGGACTGGAAGCTATTTATTTGGCAGGTGCCCGTCCTGCGGGCCGGGGTGAATTTACCAAGCGCGCCTTTTTGAACGGTCAGCTTGGACTGACGCAAGCAGAAGCCGTGATCGACTTGATCGAAGCCGAGACCGCTGATGCCGCCGCCAACGCCGCCGGTCAGGTAGGCGGAAGACTGCAAAAAAAGCTGCAGCCTGTTTACAGCGCCCTGACCGATCTGTGCAGTCATTTTCACGCGGTTTTGGATTATCCCGACGAGGATATTGACGATTTCAGTCTGAGCGGCTACAGCTCCACCGTCCGGGATAACGCCAGGGTCCTGTATGACCTTTTAAAGACCTTCGGTCAGGGCCAGATCCTGCGCCGGGGTGCTGCCGCCGCCATTGTCGGAAAGCCCAACGTGGGCAAATCCAGTCTACTAAACGCGCTGGCCGGCTACGACCGGGTGATCGTCACCGAAATCGCAGGCACCACCCGGGACACGGTGGAGGAAACCGTACTGCTGGGCTCTACCCGGCTGCGGCTGATCGACACCGCCGGCATCCACCATACTGCCGACAAAATCGAGGCTATGGGCGTGGAGCGTTCCCGGAAGGAAGCGGAAAATGCCGACCTTGTCTTATTTGTCTGCGACGGCTCTCAGCCCTTGACTGCCGAGGATCACGCTGTGATCGAGCTGTGCGCTGACCACGAAAACGCGGTTGCGTTGATCAACAAATCCGACTTGGGCGCTGCGGTCGTACCCAGTGATCTGCCTTTTATGTATGTCATCCCCATCTGCGCAAAAACCGGTCAGGGCCTTGACCAGCTTGCAGATGTAGTAGACGGGATGTTCCAGGGCGAAGCACCCTGTGACGGCTCTATTCTCACCAACACCCGACAGTATGACGCCATCCGCAGAGCTTACGAAAGCTTGCTTCAGGCTCTGCAGGGATTGCAGCTTGGTCTGACACCGGATGCGGTGCTGACCGATGTGGAAGCAGCCATGGAGGCTATGGGGGAAGTGACCGGCGCAACCGTCCGGGAGGATATCACCGCCCGGATCTTTGAACGATTTTGTGTAGGAAAGTGACAACATGATCTATTTCGATAACTCCGCAACAACCAAGCCCTGCCCAGAGGCGGCAGAGGCTGTTTATCAGGCAATGACCGAAAACTGGGGAAACCCCAGTGCCTTATACCAGTTTGGCATCGACACCGCCCATAAGCTGCGTACCGCCAGGACCCAGGTCGCCAAGGCCCTGGGTGCCGAGCCGGACCGGGTATTCTTCACCTCCGGCGGAACCGAGGCAGATAACTGGGCCATTTTCGGCACCGCCAAGCGCATGGGCAAACGGGGCAAGCACATTGTTACCACCGCCATTGAACACCACGCCGTTTTAAACTGCATGAGCCAGCTTGAGGCACAGGGGTTTGAAGTGACCTATCTGCAGCCTGACCGTGAAGGGTGTATTTCTGCAGATTCCCTGAAAGCGGCTCTGCGAAAGGATACCATTTTGGTTTCCGTTATGACGGTGAACAATGAAACCGGCAGCATTATGCCTATCAACCAAATGGCCAGGCTGACCCACCGACTTTGCCCGGATGCAGTTTTCCACACCGATGCGGTTCAGGGTTTTTTGAAGATCCCCTTCCAGGCCAAAACCCTGGGGGCCGATCTGATCAGCATTTCCTCCCATAAGGTCCACGGGCCTAAGGGTGCCGGCGCACTGTACATCAGTCCCCGGCTGCGGTCCTTCCCTGCTCTGCTTCAGGGCGGCGGTCAGGAATTCGGTTATCGCAGCGGCACAGAAGGTACACCGGCCATTTTCGGCTTTGCTGCCGCCTGCCAGGCCCTGAGCGGCACCTTCCAGGAGGATATCGCAAGGGAGTCCGCGCTTTTAAATGATTTGGTTTCTGCGTTATGTAAACTTGACGGTGTGGTGCTCAACGGCTCTCACCAGGCCCCCCACATTCTGTCGGTAGCAATTCCCGGCGTTCCCACCCAAAACTCCGTGAACATCTTGCAGGACCACGGGATCTGCGTTTCTGCAGGCTCTGCCTGCGCCCGGGGGCACCGCAGCCATGTGCTCAGTGCCATGGGACTGAGCCCGGAGGTGATCGACAGCTCCTTCCGAATTTCCCTGAGCCGGGAAACCACCGCTGATGAGCTATCAGCGCTTCTTACCGGAATTCAAGCCATCCTGGATTGGAAAAGATAGCATTTTCTAAATGTTCGATATTTGAAAAGAGCACCATCCGCCGGATGATGCTCTTTTTGCACAGTTATATATGGGTGAATGTTGTACAGCCCTTATTTATTGTTATCGTGGCGAATCATTCCAACAAATATAGAGATCAAGGTAAGGCTTTCACAGATAATGGCCCCCCAGGAGCCTGCCGCGATATTGTAGATCAGCCATGCAGGAGAGCTGATCAGGCCGCATTTTCGTATTTGGGCAGACTCTTTGAGCCGATAGCCGATATTGAGTGCCAGCATGCCGATCACAGGCAACAGCTCAATGATCAGGTGAAATGCTGTCGGTTCTTTTCCAAACACGGTGAAATTTAAAATATACACGAAAATATAGGAGGCAATAAATCCAACAAACCAGAAAATTCTGTCAGCTTTGACTTTATCCCCCAAATAGAATACCGCCGCACGAATTGCCGCGATCGCATTGAGAATTCCCCCAACGGTCGCGCCAAGCATCAGGAAATTCACTGAAAAAAGTATTGCGCCGACTAACTGTAAAATAATCACGGTTTCTTTCTTTTTCCATTGATAGGATATAATGTTAAACGCCATGGCGACCACACCAATGATTTGCGCAATAATCTCAATCGGCTTCATAAGCATCTCCCTGAATTACTTTTTTACATTGTACAATTTAGATATCAAGTTCTTTGATAACACGAAGGACGCCATCTATCTGCTCAACCTCAAAAATATGCGCACGTTCACAATTTTCCTGTTCCGGCGCGTGCAGGCACATACAGTGCCTTCCGTCACAGGCATCAAAGAACATTGCGTGACCGCCGTTTTTATCAAATAACGGTTTTTCCATATGTACCCACGGTCCTTTTATATCTCCGTTTTTGGAAATTACGCTTAATACAACATAGTTGTCATTCAGATACGGAGACCACGTAAGAATTAACGATCCGTCGGTAAGCTTTTGGACAAACGGCGCATCTGAGCCGTAACGCACACAGTTTTGATCATTGTACACTGTATGATGCGGCGTCGCCTTGGAGATCGGTGATTCATTTGATGCAAAAAGCACCCAAGGTTCACCTACTATTTCGGAGAGATCTTCCCTCAATTGCGCAGCGCATATCTCACCAATATATGCATCTTCTACGGCAACATAATGATCCGGCCAGTCATGGGAGTAAATGATATAAGGCACACCGTCCTGTACGTATAATGTACCGTCGATACAGCTCTGTTCTCCCGGCGTTATTGCACGATCCGTCAAAGGTACGAACGGGCCTAATGGACTGTCTGATTGCAGAATATAATTCCCCAATAAACCGTTTTGCATTGTAAATGAAGCAAGCATATAGTATTGACCGTTGTATTTATGTACTTCAGGTGCCCAGTTTGCTCCATTGTTTAAGTTGTATTTTTCCGAATCAAAGCACGAAATCGGTTCGCTCCAGTTATCAAGGTCTGAGGATACATAGACATCAAATCCGCCGGTCCTTATGCCATAGTTTTCCGGTCGTGTTCCATACATATAATACTGACCGTTTTCAAACAAAACGAACGGATCGCGAATATGGATATCATAACGCTTCATAGCATTCCCCCCTTAAAAGCTTTTTTATTATACAACAGCCTGAAGTAAAAAACAAGATTAGATCCTGGGATGAAAATGTTTTTTCCTTGCTTCTATGCTTTACTTTGGGCTGGAAATATTGTATCATTACTGTAAATCGAAAGGAGGTGCAGTACCGTGGCTGAACAGGAGCTTGAGATCCTGCAGGGGATCATTGCCGCTGTGGTCTATCAAAATTACGACAACGGCTATGCCGTACTGCGCCTGAATTGCGAATCCGGACAAACTGTCACCGTCGTTGGCACCATTCCCCTGCCCAGTGCCGGTGAACGGCTGATGGTCACCGGCAAATGGAGCAACCATTCCAACTACGGCCGTCAGTTTGAGGCGGAATTTTTGGAACGGCTGATGCCCCAAACTGCCCAGGACATCCTGACATACCTGTCCTCCCGGGTGGTCACCGGCATTGGACCCAAAACCGCTGCCCGGATCGTTCAAAAATTCGGTGACCAAACCCTGACCGTGATGGAGCGGGAGCCGCACCGTTTGGCAGAGGTCTCCGGTATTTCGGAAAACAAAGCCAGGATCATGGGCGAATCCTTCCGGCTGCAGGTTGGTATGCGGCAGCTTATGGAGTTTTTCGCCCTGCACCATCTGCCTGCGGAGCTGGCTGTCAAGACCTACAAGCTCTACGGCGAACAGGCCATCGAGCTTTTATATGACGATCCCTATCTTTTGATGGATCAGGAGCTGGAAGCGCCCTTTGGCGCAGTAGACCGCTTCGCCATCGAACTGGGAATTGCCGCCGACGACCACCGCCGCACAGAAGCCGGTGTGCTCTTTGAGCTGCAATACAATCTCACCGCCGGTCATGTATTTTTACCGCAGGACAAGCTGACTGCCGCTACGGCACAGCTTTTAAATATCGACACCGCTCCCATTACGGATGCCATTGAACGGCTTTTGGAATGTCAGAAGCTTGTCAGGGATCAGCTTGCAGGCATTACCGTTTTGTATTTGGAGCAGCTTTACGAGGCAGAAGTATGCTGCTGCCGTCGGCTAAAGGAATTTGCCAAGACTGCCTATGAACCGCCAAGAGGCCTGGAAAAGAAGCTCTCTGCCGCCGCATCCGCCGGTCATGTGCAATATTCCGACACCCAGGCTCAGGCCATCCGTGCCGCGGCCACCTCGGGCCTTCTGATCATCACCGGCGGTCCCGGTACCGGTAAAACCACCATTTTACAGGGCGTTTTATCTCTGTACCGTCAAATGGATCTAAAAACCGTCCTCTGCGCTCCCACGGGTCGTGCAGCCAAGCGGCTGACCGAGGTCACAGGGCAAGAAGCCTCTACCATCCATCGGCTTTTAGAGGCCGGTATCGACCCACACAGCGGCAAGCTTGTCTTTGCCAGGGACTGTCAAAATCCCCTGAAGGCGGATGCCGTGATCATCGACGAAATGTCTATGGTGGATCTGCAGCTTCTGCACAGTCTGTTTGAAGCCATCCGTCCCGGCACAAGGCTGATCCTTGTGGGCGACCCGGATCAGCTTCCCCCTGTTGGACCGGGCTTTCCCTTCAGTGATATGCTCCGGGCCGGAACACTGCCGGCTGTTCGGCTGACAGAGATTTTCCGCCAAGCGCAACAAAGCCTGATCGTTATGAACGCCCACCGGGTCAATCAGGGTATTCTGCCTGAGCTCAGGAATGTAAAAAACGACTTTTTCTTTCTGCCTGCCCGTTCTGAGGATGAAGCTGCCCAAACCATTGTAGGCTTGTGCGCCTCCAGGCTGCCCAAGAATATGGGTATCCCGGCCGAACAGATTCAGGTGCTGAGCCCCACAAAAAAAGGCGGGGCAGGCACTTCATCCCTCAACTGGCTTTTACAGCAGCAGTTAAATCCTCCCTCCCCCACCAAAAAAGAACGAAAATTCGGTGACTTCATTTTCCGTGAGGGTGACCGGATCATGCAGATCCGCAACAATTACGATATCCTGTGGAAAAAGGATGACGGAACCATTGGCACCGGTATTTTCAACGGTGACGTAGGCATCATCCGTTCCATTGATCCGGAGGCTGAGACTCTGGATATCGTCTTTGATGACCGGCAGGCTGTCTATGACTTTACACAGCTTAACGAGCTGGAACCGGCCTACGCTATGACCGTCCACAAAAGTCAGGGCAGTGAATACCGGGCTGTGGTGCTGTCCGCATGGGGTGGCTCCGCTTATCTGTTAAACCGCAGCATCCTCTACACAGCCATCACCCGGGCAAGATCCTTGCTGATCATTGTAGGCCGGGAGGATACCGTTGCCGCCATGACAAATAATGCCAAGGTCAGCAGACGCTACACCGGCTTAAAGCTGCGGCTTCAGGAGTGAGCGGCATGCTGAAGGAAAAGCTCCTGAATTTACTGTTTCCGCCCAAGTGCGTGCTGTGCAGCCGTGTGCTGTCCGACGAACAGACTGACCTGTGTCATAGCTGCAGACAGGACACGGATGAATTCACAAAATCCAAAAAGAAATTTTCTTTTGTTGCAGGTTGGACCAGCCTGTGGTATTATACAGGTAATGTTCGACACAGCATGCTGCTGTATAAGTTCTATCGACGCCGCAGCTACGGTCCGATCTACGGCCGTCTGCTTGCTATGAAGCTGCACGCCAAGCCTCTGTGCAGCTACGATGTTCTGACCTGGGTGCCTGTCAGCAGATTTCGGCTGATGCAGCGCGGTTATGATCAGGTAGAGCTGATCGCCCATTCCTTAGGACAGGAGCTTGGTACGCCTGCCATACCGGTTTTAACCAAGCAGCGTCACACCAAGCCCCAATCCCGGCTGAACACCCCGGAACGGCGCAGAGCCAACATCCTCGGTGCCTTCCGGGTAAACGACATTACGTCCATCCAGGGCAAGACCGTCCTGCTGATCGACGACATTATTACCACCGGCTCCACCATTTCCGAATGTGCCCGGGTGCTCCTGACTGCTGGAGCCAAAGCAGTATACTGTGCCGCGGTAGCGGTTCCACACGATAAAAAAGAAAAACGCAGGTGACGAATATGCAATTTTTTTCTCACGACCTGGGCATTGACCTGGGTACCTCCAATGTGCTGATCTATGTAGACGGCAGCGGTGTTGTCATCCGGGAGCCCTCTGTGGTTGCCGTAGACAAAAACACCGGCCGTATTCTGCAGGTTGGCTCTGCCGCCCGGAATATGCTGGGACGTACTCCCGGCAACGTGGTTGCCATGCACCCACTGAAGGATGGCGTGATCTCCGACCACGAAATGACCGTGAAGATGCTGCAGCATCTGTTCCGGGCCTCCTCCAAATCCACACTGTTTACCCCCAAGCCCCGTGTGGTGATCTGCGTTCCCAGCGGCGTGACCGAAGTGGAGGAACGCACCGTGATCAATGCGGCTATTGAAGCCGGCGCACGCCGTGTCTACCTGATGGAAGAGCCTCTGGCTGCCGCAATGGGTGCCAATTTGGACATTGGCGGCCCCAACGGTCACATGGTGGTGGATATCGGTGGCGGCACAACAGATATTGCTGTGCTGACTATGAACGGTGTGGCGGTGTCCTCCTCCATCAAAATCGCCGGTATTGCCATGGACGATGCCATCGTCAAGCATGTTCGCCGGAAGCACGGCGTGATCATCGGCTCCACCATTGCAGAGGACCTGAAAATTCAAATTGGCTGTGTATACCCTCGTCAGGAGGATGCGGCTATGACCGTCAAGGGCCGGGACGCCAAGACCGGTATGCCACGGGAGCTGACACTGACCTCCTCTGAGCTTTTCGAACCCCTGCGCCGCCCCGCCAGGATCATTGCCGACGAGGTTCTGTCCGTCCTGGAGGACGCCTCCGCAGAGCTTGTCAGTGACATCGCCGAAAACGGCATCACCCTCACCGGCGGCGGCAGCCAGATCTGGGGCATGCCCCAATTGCTCACCGAACGCACAGGCATTGCCTGCTCCGTAGCAGATGATCCGGCCTCCTGCGTGGTCTACGGCTGCGGCAAGAGTCTTGCCTGGATCAACCGCATGACCGAAGGTCCCATCAACATTGCCCGCAAACGCCTGCTCAAAGGCTGATATACGACAAAGTGGCGCCGCAAAAGCGGCGCCACTTAGCGTGTCACAAAAGTATCTTTTCCCCAAAGGCGTGTCATTCCGAGGAGCGAAGCGACGTGGGAATCCGTTCCTTAAAAAATCTGTTTTGCATAAAAAACAAGTAAAATTAGAACTTTTTAAGAAACGGATTGCCACGCCACGCAAGCGAACTGGCTCGCAATGACAGGTTTTTTCGACAGTTTAAGTGGCGCCGCAAAAGCGGCGCCACTGTTGTTTTGCTCAGACGGCTGTGCGAAGCTCCTTCGCAGCCAGGTGATAGTTATAAAGTGCTTTCAGCAGTGCCTTCAGGCTGTCACTGCCCTTTGCGTTCATACGGACAATATAATTCATGGGGCCGTAGGTTACGCTCACAGCACTGCCATCGGCATCGGTTACTGTCAGTGTCAACTGCTGATCCATATCCTGGGGCAGAATGTCTGCGATCTCCACATAGTATTTACCATCCTTTTCAGCAGCAGTATAGCTGTTGCCGTTGGCATCGGTGAAGGTGCAGCCACTAATGTCACCGGAGAAATAGAACCGCACCGCGATCTTATCACGGTAGACCATAGCCGCGCCATAGAAGCCCACAGTCTCGGAAGCGTCAGTGACAACCATTTCATCAGCGGCCTCCGGGATGCTTGCTTCGCCTGCGTCTGCAATGTCAGCATTGGCCATATTTTCCGTATTGTATTGGAAATAGGTCTGTGCCGCGCCGCCATAATTCAGCATTTCCCTGATCAGTGCGTGATAGGCACTCAGCTCGCTGTCAGCCAGGACTGCATTGGCGTACTGACGGACAGTATAGCTTTCCGCCTCCGCGTCACTGCCCACGATCTGAACTGTGATGGCCTCTGTCATCTGTGCCGCAGACACACGGACCGGAACGATGTACTTGCCATCGTCGGCCACTTGCAGATCAGATGTGGCATAGGTGACCGTCTCGCCGGCAAAGCTGACCTGGACCTGTGCGCCTTCTTCCGCATTGACGTAGAAGTTGACCAGCAGATCATCATCCAGCACCAAATTCCAGCGGTCCACTACGCTTTCAGGCTCCTCGGGGAACTGCACGGTTCTCATGCAGTACATCCAGGCGTTGTCAGCATTGTAGCTGCCGGAGATGTGGAAGGTATAGATGCCGGCACCGTTACCGTAGACATCATAGAACAGAATCAGGTCCTCGGTCAGGGGGTAGTAGCCGTTTGCATCCATAACCTTTTCGTATTCCAAAACCGCGTTGCCAATGTCATATTTGACTTGGTTGCCGTCTTCATCGGTGGTGTAGGCGTACATCACCGGACGGTCACTCTGCAAAGCAGCGGACAGGATGATATCCTGATAATCCAGATCCACCAGGATGATATCACCGTCAGCACTATTCAGGTGATAATAGCCATCCTCACCCAAAACAGCGGTGAACACTTCCTCAGAGGTCACATCGATATAGCTGCCCAGCTTGGAGCCTTCCGGCAGAGTAAAGGCAGACAAGGGTGCCTTATTTTCATAAACAACGGTGGGAATCACGACCACCTCATACTCTCCGGTCTTTTCAACATTCAGGTTGAAGCTGCCTTCTGCGCCGGATACGCCGATATACGCACTCTGGCCAACGCCGGTGCAGGTCCATTCATAGGTATTGGTGGTGCTGCCCGGGTCACTCAGGAACCAAGAGCCAGCGCCCCAGTAGCCCAGGATTGCGCCTGCAGGAGCAGTAAAGGTGTAAACGCCCATTTCGGCAGGCTCAAAGACATAGATGGTGGTCACGGCGGTTTCCAGCAGGGTCAGGGTGTTGTTGCCCAGGACCAAAGCAGTCTCGGAAACCTCGTATTCTGCCATTTCCACCTCGCCGCCTGTTTCAGCAGGCTGGAAGGTCAGTGTATAGGTCAGGTTTGCGGAAACTTCATCCCAGCTTGCGGAATTGAAGCCCACAGCACGGAAGGTGTAGGTCTCACCGGCAGTCAGCATATATTCGACAGACATTTCCGTTTTTCCGCTCTTGGGCAGACCTACGGTCTCTCCGGAGGAATTGGAAACTGTAAATCTCCATCCCGGGGTGGCCGCGCCCATGGTGACGGTCAAAGTACCGTCTGCCTCAGCAGTCCATGTGTAGATAATGGGCTCTGCCGCAGTAGCCGCAACATTGGTGCCGCTGGTAATCACACCGGATACAGGCTCCGTGGTTTCCGGCTCACTGGGCTGTTCCTCGGAAGGCTCGGGCTCAGACGGCTCGGTCACAGTGGGCTCGGGCTCGGTGGGCTCGGGCTCGGTGGGCTCGGGCTCTGTAGGCTCGGTTTCCGTGGGTTCCGGCTCGGTAGGCTCGGTTTCCGTGGGTTCCGGCTCAGTGGGCTCGGGCTCTTCCGGAACCGCATTAGGATCGTAAACCTTCCACAGATAAACTGCATCCTCGTTTTCCTGCAGCTCACAGCCAGAGGCAACATAGGTGGTGTTGATCTGTGTGGTGAAGTAGCCACCGGAAATCTTGCCGTTTAATCCACTGCCGCTGATTGCGCCGTTGAAATAACCGTCCGTGATTTTCATAGTAGCGGTGCTTGCAGCGTACAAAGCATACTTGAAGCTGCCGGTTGTCAACTGGATGATCTCGCCGCCGGAAATTGTAACAGCAGAATCGGCCAATGCGTTGATGCCGTAGTTGTTGCCGCTTACTGTGCCGCCCTGCATCTCAAAACTTGCGGCAGCCCACACCTTAGCACCCTGGACACCTTGCGCGTTACCGCTGAGCATGGTCACAGAGCCAGAATAGACCTCGATACCAAAGCCGGTGGAAGTATTCTGCAGCAGTCCGCTGCCATCAGCAGACGTGTCCACCAGGATTACATTGCCGCCATCGACATACAAACAGCCTGCGCCCTTGAATTCGCTGGTAATGGTACAACCGTTGAGGTCAAGCGTAATATTGCCGTTGTAAACATCAACGGTGTAACTGCTGCCCAGTGTCATATCCTGATAGAACTTGACATAGGCAGAACCTGTGATCTTTTTCAGGTTCTGATTCAGAGCAGAACCGCTGGAGCTGCTGTAATATGTCGTATTGCCGTCAACGGTGATGCTGTAATAGGTACCGGCAGGAACATCTTCGTCGGGGATGGAAGGAACAGTGGGTTCCGGCTCAGTGGGCTCCGGATCGGTAGGCTCTGTGACCTCAGGCTCGGTCACTTCAGGCTCAGTAGGCTGAACATCTGTTTCTACCTTCAGAACAAACGCGCCCTCAACACCAGACACACCGATAAACACACTGGGACCCACATTGGCACAAGTCCATGTGACAGTATTGGAGGTACTGTTTGGATTGTTCAGGTAAGAGGAGCTGTAGCCCCAAATGCCTGCAAGTGCCCCCTCAGGAGCTGTGAATGTATAAGTGCCGACTTCTGTGGGGGTGAATTTGAAAATGGTAGCTTCCGCAGTGTCCAGCATGGTCAGGTTGTTTACGCCGGCCACCAGTTTGGTGGTGGAAACCTCGTAAGGCTTTTTCTCCGGCTCTGTAGGCTCTGTTTCGCCGGTTACCTCATCCGGAGTAAATGTCACCGTAAAGGACACGGTACCATCCACATTGTCGGCTTCTACAGAACTATAGGCGTAGAAGATGATCTTCCAGTTACCTGCAACATTGTGATAGTCACATTCTTTACCGGCTGTATACTGGGAGCGATAGCTACTCTCCACGCCGTCAGGGCTGATAACCTTATAACGCCAGCCGGGGCTGCACTCACCTACAGAAACGTGCAGCGTGCCGGAAGTTTCAGCGGTATAGGTATAGGTATAGCCGCTGGCGGTTACCGCCTGGTTGGTCACACTGAAAGGTGCATCGGGATCCACAGGCTCAGTAGGCTGAGGATCAGAGGGCTCTGTGATTTCAGGCTCGGAAGCTTCCGGCTCTGTAGCCTCAGGCTCAGTGACTTCAGGCTCAGTGACTTCAGGTTCCGTAACCTCAGGCTCCACTGCGCCGCCGGCGGGGGTAAAGACCACCATCACAGGTGTATCAGCCAACGCTCCGCCGGATGCGTTCCAAACGCGGATCTGGTACTTGGTATTTGCGCTGACCTCGGCAGTATAGGTGGTCTGCGCACTGCCTTCGCCGGAGCTGATAGCCGTAAAGGTCAAACCTACTACACTTCTCAGGTCAAATGCCCAATTGGTAGAGCCGTCACCGATTGTAATGGTAAGGGTGCCATCCTCAGCAGGCGTATAGGAGTAAACATACTTAGAACCGGAGCTTGCGGTCACCTTATCGTTGAGCAGGACCTGTCCACTGACAGGCTCAGTCGCCTCAGGCTCTGTATCCTCAGGCTCCGTGACTTCGATCTCAACGCGGGAAATCTCAGCACCGCAAACGGTGCAGGAGGTAACCATAAAGCCATCCGTCTCCACAGCTTCGCCTTCCGTATGGGCAGGCTCGCAGGTGAACAGCAGATCTGTCCAGGAGGTCAGATAGTTATCTGTGACCCAGCCCTTGATCTCGGAAAGCTGAGGCAGTGCCTGATACAGGTCTTCCGTCAGGGGGTAGAAGCTGCCAACATCCGTGTACGCCATCAGGGCGTTGGTGTAATCGATACCGGTATTGGCATGGCCGATAATATTGCCCTCTTCATCATAGTAATACTGCACATAACGGGCAGCACCGTTTCCAAGCATTGCGGAAATGCTGCATTCTGTGAGCGTAAAATTCACAAAAACCAGACTTCCGTCAGCAGTATAGTAAAAGCCGTCCTGACCCAATGTCAAAGCAGTGGATTCATTTACATTATAAACAGCACCGGCAAGCTTATAGCAGGCAATGCTGCTTGCCACGGGGGTATGTACATTTTCATAAATCGTATACTGAATGGAATTGTCCACATATTCCCCGGTCTTCTCCACATTCACCGTAACAGTTCCGGTCACACCGGAAATGCCGATGTATGCGCTCTGTCCGACGCTGGAGCAGGTCCAGGTGC
The DNA here is from genome assembly GCA_017435615.1 of Oscillospiraceae bacterium. Lineage (GTDB taxonomy): Bacteria > Bacillota > Clostridia > Oscillospirales > Oscillospiraceae > Faecousia. The sequence goes on from JAFSET010000034.1 coordinate 31,219, forward strand.
AGGAATTGGTGGTATTTCCGGGATTAGAGAGGAACCAGGAGCCGGCACCCCAGTAGCCGACCACAGAGCCCTCAGGGCCGGTGAAGGTATATTCTGCGGCTTCCTCAGGCTCAAACACGAAAATCGTGGTAACAGCGGTATCCAGCATGGTAACGCTGTTGCTGCCCATGGCCAGCGCGGCATCGGAAACTTCATATTCCGCAACTTCTACCACGCCGCTGTCCTCAGCAGGCACAAAACTCAGGGTATAGGTGATGGGGCCGGTAGCCACATCCCAGGTTGACGTGCTAAAGCCGGTGGCTGTAAAGGTATATGTCTGATCCTTTACCAGCTCGAAGTCCGCACTTTTCTCAGTGGAACCGCTTTTCGGCAAACCAACGGTGTTTCCGGACGCATCCGTAATGGTGTAGCTCCAGCCAGGGCTTGTCTTGCCCATGGTTACCGTCAGGGTTCCGTTGGATGCGGCTGTCCAGGTATACACCACCGGGCTGGCGGCAGAGGCAACCACATCTGTACCGCTGGTAAGCACCTCGGCTGCGGTGTCCGCGGAAGCGGTAAACGCAGTCATGGAAAGGAGCATTGTAACGACCAGCAGCATACTGATTACTCGTTTCATTGTTTCATCCTCCTTAATTTCATTTGTGCTCAACGTAAAGCCATTTGTCCTTATATCGCACACAAATATAATTAGAAATTATAGCACTGCATGGGTCATATTGCAAGAAAAATTAATTTTTTGTAAGAAAATCACATATTTCTTTGAGGTTTTTACTCTTTTTTATCACATTTGTACAATCATTTTAGTTTTTTATTATGTGATACAGTAAAAAAGCAATCAAAAAATACGATTAATTTGGCCAAACGAAAGAATATCCTTGTTTTTTACATAAAAAATCTGGAGCGTGCTGCCTGTTTTGGCAGCACGCCCCTTTGGGTCATCCGTTGGTAGTGGTATAGCAGGAGCAGGCTTCCTGCCTGTCACAATTTCTTGGGGCAAAACGATCTGCCGGGAACGGGATCCGGGCAAACATCTCACAGGGGTCCTCCCCTGCTCCGGGACTGTCGCAGCATTCCTTGCAGGGCAGGCTGTAATCCAGCACCGGCACCACCAACTGTGCGTCACGCTCCAGGCGAATGATGGAGAACTGTCCCAGGCTTACATACAGGCGGCGACTTTCTCCGCTGACCACCAGCTCCTCGTCGAACACCTCCAGGATGCCCTGGGGAATTTGCGCTACATTGCCGTCCTTGCACTCGCATACCTCCCGCACCCGGGAAGAAAGCACCATAGGATCCAGCACCTCTACTACAGCGGTAGGAAGGTTGGTGGAGAAGGCAGTCAGGCCGTCGGGGTGATTGAGTCTGGTTCTGCTGGTGAAGATCTTGGCTGTGCTTTCCTCGCCGCACAGCACAGCCCGTTTGGAGAATACGGCCAGGCCGCTCAGGGCCGCAGGCCGGCAGCTCCCAACCACCGCGTCTGCCAAAACACGGTAATAGAAGGTTACATCAATACAGTAGTGATTGGGATCGAAAGCCACAGGCTCTACATCAATATAGGTATAGATCAGATCCGCGCAGCGTACCTTTGCGGTAGCGGCGCCATCGAGTACTTGCTGTGAGGATCTGGTCAAATAGACCCGAAGGTCCTCAATACAGTCCTTATCCCGGCAGCTATCGGTGATCTTCTTGGTGTGGATCGACAATGCATCCGGCCGGTCATCTCCGCAGCAGACTCCGTGCTCCTGTACACGATCAGACATAACAATTCCTCCCGATAATGATTTGGGAAACCATAAAGCTCCGCCGTTGCCGGACAGACCCTATGGCTTATAGGACAGTTTATGCTGGCATTTCAAAATGGTGCCTTTTCGTGACACTGTACAATGCGCTTAAATCGAAATCTAACGAATACACCCGGGATGGTATCCCGGAATTGTAATGTATAAATTCCAGTTTTTCGAGCAGATTGCCCTGACGGGCAATGGTATTCTTCGAATACCGGGGAAACAGATTGCCACACCAGTTTGCGAACTGGCTCGCAATGACAGGGGTTTTTTGACAGACTGACCAGTGACATAGGTCACTGGTTCGCAATGACACATCGGTAGGTTTTGCATAGTTCGAACAGCTCGAAAAATTGGAATTTAGCATGGTGCTTTGGATGCCGGGTTTGGGTTTTACTTTTTTTGATCCAGCAGGCTGATTGTTTTCTGGAAATTGTTGCCATTTGAAAATAGATGTGTTATATTTATAATGGTATATTATTAAACAAACAGGAGGACATTGTAATGAAAAGCGTACAGAGAATTCTTGCCGGTATATTGGTTCTTGTGTTGCTACTGACCAATATTCCCGTGCAGGCTTTGGCCCATGGGACAAGCGACAGTCAGCAGAGCTCGGACACTGCTGCAGAAACCACGACCAGTGTTGTGACAGACAGCCAACAGGCTGTGGTCGATGTGAAACAGGAAGAGCCTGTGTGTACGGTACCGCGCGAACCCGAGGCCTCTGCGCCTGCGGACACTATACCTGCTGAACCGGAAGCTACTAAGCCCGCAAGCAAATCTCCCACCGAACCAAATGTAGCTACCCCCGCGCACGGTACATCTGCAGAGGTGAGAGCATCTTGGCCTGCAGGCGTAAGTACCTTCGGCTCCTTACTATACCAAATCACTGGCGGGCAGGTAACTATAATAGGCTGCGATACCGCTGCCACTGGCGAATTAGTGATCCCGGACACCATTGAAGGCTGTCCTGTGACCAGCATTGGAGGTTGGGCGTTCGTACACTGCAAAAGCCTGACCTCGGTGATTATCCCGAACTGCGTCACCGCCATTGGCGAGGATGCGTTCTATGACTGCGATTCCCTGACCAGCGTGACCATCCCCGACAGCGTCACCACCATTGACAGGTATGCATTCTCTTCCTGCAACACCCTGACCAGCGTGACCGTCGGCATCAGCGTTACCACCATTGGCAATTATGCATTCTCTGACTGTCCTAATCTAACCTCTGTGACGATTCCGGACAATGTCACCAGCATTGGAAACTATACGTTCCGTAATTGTAATCAATTGACCATTAGAGCAGTTCCCGCTTCTTACGCGTGGACCTACGCAGAGGAACACAACATTCCGTTTTTTCCTCTGGTTACAATTCAGGATCTTCTTCGCCTGAACATCAAGAACGAGGAGGGCAATACCGTCCGGGAGGGTATCCGTGTAAACTGGTATATCCCGGAGGAAAGCACGCCCATTGCCACCGGCACGGTTTTGAGCAATTTGGAAACCGGTACCTATGAATATGAGATCATAGTGGATCCGTCTCTGGTTTTTACCTACATTCAGCCCCAGAGAGGCTCCGTGGATTATGAAGGCGGTACTGTCGATATTGAACAGATTTTAGAGTCTGTGGGACAGGTGCAGATCAGCGGTATCGTGACCAACCAGGAGGGCGCGCCCATTAAAGGGGCAACGCTCTGCCTGACCCAGGTAAGCTGCAATACAGAACGGACTGTTACCGCTACAACCGCCGCTGACGGAAGCTACGCCCTGGATGTGTATGCTGTAGCGGTTTCCGGCACTTTGTCTGCCAGCGGTTATTACAGCAGAGCGGTGAATTTGAACCTGAGTAAGGATATGCCCCAATACACCCTCAACGCCGCATTAAGTCCTCTGCCCAGCAACAAGATTACCCTGAGCCTGTATGTGCAAAAAACCGGCAGTGACAATTATGAGGTCCTTTCCTATAACGAGGTGGACCTTCAGCTTCAAATTAAAAATCTGACCTCCGGCACATACATAACGAATTTTGAATTCCAGTCCGGCAATTTGGTGATTGCCGGTGATGAAGCGTCCCCGGCGGATACCCTGCAAATTACCGCCACAGATCCCACCGGTGCCATGCTGGCAGAGCCTGTGGAGGTCACCCTGGATCAGCAGAAAAACGGCAGCGCATCCATTTATTTCCTGGAAAGGGGCCAGATCGTGATCAAGCAGCTTACCGGCTGCGAGGATAAGCTTTTGATGCTTTTTGATGCCCAGGGCAAATTTCAGAAGGCCCAGAGCGTAACCTCCGGCTATACCAGTGAAGCACTGGCCGCAGGACAGTATACCCTGGTGTTGCTTCAGAAGACCGGTCTGCTTAGAAGTGTGCCTTCTCTTTCCGCGTTGAAACAATATGGCCTGGTGGCAGGCACGGACTACGCCCGCACCACCGTCACTGTGGAAAATGGCGTTTTAACACAGCTTGACAGTGTTTTTGTCCCGGCACTGGATCTAAGCAAGCTGTATTACACTGTGGAGGAAAACACATATTTTACAGCAAGCAAGTCCTTAGCCTTCGCAGGTGAATACATCGTCCTGCGTGTAGCCTACGAAATCGACAGCAAATTCCCATCCTCCGGCCAACAGGTCCACATCCGTCTTCCCGAACAATTGACCTTTGAAGGGAGCAGTCTGACCTTAGACGGCAAGGCCCATCCTTATACCCTGGACAGCAACGAGCTGATAGTGAACACCAACCGGCGCAAGGGCGTGATCCGGTTCTATATTGCGGCCACCAGTGCAGGCAATTATCAAATTCAGGCCGATCTTTCCTTTATGAGCGGTGGAGACCGACTGCTCCAACCCTTGGGCAGTGTGGAGGTCAAGACGGTGGCTGCCCATTTGGAGCTGCCGAAGAAAACCTGCAACGGACAAATCACGGTCACAGGAAAGGCTATGCCCGGCAGTACCATCATTTTTTACGATACAGGTGTACAGATCGGCACCGCCACCTCCAACGGCGTAGGAAGCTTCTATGCAACACTTCCTCTGGATCTTGCAGGCAAGCTCTCCTATCACCAGATCTCCGCAACCGTCTCCAATGAACGCCTGGACCAGCCGCTGGCAGTGGAGAGCCAGCTCGTAATCAACGACGAAAGTTTGACACAGGTATCTAAGATCACAATGGTCAACACCGGTGATAACGGTGAAAATATCAGCATCTTTAATATGGTAAACCCAGGACCTGCCCCCCAATATCGGTTCTTTCCGGGCAGATATCCGAAGTTTACCTTTATTGTGGAGTTTGAGGGTGACGGTGCAAACAGAGCGGAAAAAGTGAATGTGATTACTGTTTCCTCTTCCGGAGACGAGACCGTTGTTCCCTGCTTCTACGACGAGGTCAACGACCGCTGGGTGGGAACCCACAACTATTACTCAATCAACGATGCGCCTGTCAGTGTAACCGCAACCTATGACATTGCGGCACAGGATGATGAGAATTCTGTCCTGCAACTGGATATGGATCTGCTCAACGCCTATGCAGAGCGTTTTGAGGACGATATTTACGGCGATTATGATCTTTCTGATTATGATGACGATGCGGTAATTCCGGAAGATTCTGATGAAGGAGAAACCACAACCCTTGAACAGTTCATTCGGAACGTAGAGCAGATTAACAGTGAGGTTGAGCAGCTGTTCAACGATATCTATTACGCGAAACAGACGCATTTTGCCCAGTATGGCATTGTCTATGAAGAAACCGACAATTCTGTCAGCTATGAGATTGATGGCACAAAGCTCGTTTTCTCCTACGAAGACCTAACAGGCATCACTGAGGAGGAACTCTTAAACGACGGCTATACACTGATGGCTGCAGGCGACGGCACATCCGTATATCAGAGAGCTCTGGGAAATGAAGGTATGGATATTGTGACCTTCCAGGTCACCGCCGACGGTGTGGAGGCCCTTCGAAATTCTACCACCATTACCCAGCAGACGCAAACGCGCAACGCCTTTACGGAATCGGTTACTGATCCGTCTTTTGCATACAACACAGTGCTCGACGCATGTAGTACGTTGTATGACGCTGAGCTTGAAGCCCGGGCTGCGCGCCTGAACAGCCTCGTCGAACGATATGATGAGCAGCTTCAGCAATCCAGAAAGGCTATGATGAAGGCCGAAACGGAAGCACAGTGGAAAGCTTTTCAGGATCAGAGAAGGCCGGTCATGCAAGCTCGTGCAAAAGCCAACTTGAAGCTGGGATCAACATTAAGGGAAGCCGGCAAGCTGAAGCTTGCAGGAAAAATCGCTCCCGCTTTTGCTTTTTGGCAGACCTATCAGACCTTTAGAGATCTTGAGAATCAGTTGGCATCTGTTCTAAGCCGTCTTCCTGCATTAGAAGACTGCCCGGAGGATATGATCCAACATGTGAATATCGATAACGCCGGAAGACAACTGAAAAACGACATAAGCAAAGCATATTGGTTATGTACCGTTGCGGACGGCGGCTGCTTTGCCATGACCTTTACGCCCGCTGGCTTCTTACTGTCCACCGCAGTTGGTCTTGCTGTGTCAACGGCACAAAACAGCACAGTGTCAAATCTTGAACAGCGAATACGCCAGTTGGACCGTCAAATTGACACTCTGGACTGCAACGGAGACGGTGAGCCAGACACACCATACGGAAGTCCCTTCGGAAACTATGCCCCGGCCCAGCCAACTCGTGTGGTCATCGACCCCTCCGGGTATGTATATGAGGCTGTGCCCTCCAACCGTGTAGAGGGCGTCAAAGCAGAGGTATACTACTTAGGTTATGCGCTGGATGAGTGGGGCGTTCCCAAGGAGGAGCCGGAGGATATTCTGTGGGATGCGGAATACTACGATCAGGTCAACCCTCTCTACACCGACGAGCTGGGTATGTTCCAGTGGGATGTTCCCGTAGGTCAGTGGCTGGTGAAGTTCTCCAAGGAGGGCTACTATGACACCGACAGCCGCAACGATCCTGCCGCTGACAATGACGGCTACCTGCCTGTGCCCCCTCCCCAGGTGGAGGTAAATACCGCCATTGTATCCAAGGCCGCGCCTGTGGTGGAGCAGGTCAACGTCTATGACGATCAGGTGCAGATCATCTTCAGTCAGTATATGCAGCTAAATACTGTTAATACAGGTAATGTTACCGTACTCAGCAACGGCAAAGCCATCAGCGGTACCATCGCACCTGCCAATGCAGAGTATAACTATGAACAAACTACCCAATACGCCTCCATCTTCATCTTTACCCCCAATGAGGCACTGGGTGCCAACGCAGATGTGCAGATCCGTGGCTGCGTCAACTATGCAGGCAAAGCTATGGCCGCACCTTATGCTATGTCCGGCACTGTGACCTATCGCCCCGAAAGCATCGATGTCGGAGAAAACCACAGCGTTCTTTGGAACAGCGAAAGCGTTCTGCCTCTGCAGATCCTGCCTGCCCAGGCAGGTGCAAATCAGACCCTTTCTGTGCAGGTCCATTCCTCTATGCTCCTGAAGTCCTCCGCACAAATCGTTACAACGGATGAAAACGGCAGAGCAAATGTGACCCTGACCGGTCTGCTCCCCGGCAGCTCCGATGTGACCGTGAAGTTAGAGGGCACCGACATTCAGACCACCTTCAGCGTGGCAGTGAAGCAACCTGAGCCGGAGGTGCAGACCTGTGCCAAGGTGACAGCAAGCCTGCCCAGCGGCTCCGTGGTGATGTCCGGCACACAGCTAAGCCTTTCCACAGAAACCGAAGACGCACAGATCTACTACACCCTGGACGGCACCTGCCCCTGTGTGGTGGACAGCCCCTCCAGAATTCTGTACACCCAGCCTATCGAGCTGCACGAAGACACCTTCCTGATTGCCTACGCCGTGAAGGAGGGCATGAAAGACAGTGCCACAGCAGGCTTTATCTACCAGGTGCAGGATGGGCCTGACGTCAACGAAGATCAAAGCTACAAGCTGTATATGGATAACGGCGCCAAGCTGTACTTCAACGGCCAAACCGAATCGGAGGAGGTTACCTTCCGGCTCGGTGCCACTGACAACGCCGACGAGGCTGTGGATGTATATCTGGAGGAGGCCGACGGCGGTTACCGTCTGTACTTTATGGACGGCGAGAACAAGGTCTACATCCGCATCTATGAGCGCATCGACGATGCTCCCGGCTATGGCAAGGGCTCTTTGGAGCTGGTCGACTATCCGCCCGAGGAATTGCTGAGCGTTGACTCTGTCACCGGCACGCTGTTCTATATGGCGCCCAGCGGTAAAAACTCCTACTATATGGGCACCTATGGCAGCTACAGCACCTTCAGCATTTCCAACACCTCCTACATCACCGGCGAAAACGCCGGCAAGGTGGGCATCAGCCAGTTCCCGGCGAAGCTGGAGGGTCTAAGCAGTGAAATTCCCTCTCAGCCCATCCCCCCGTTGCCGGAGGAGGCAGTTTTTGAAGACTATACTTATTTACTGATCAACGGTCAGGTGACCATCACCAAATACACCGGCTCTGCCGCAGAGCTGGAGATTCCCAGTCAGATCGAGGGCTACCCGGTCACCGCTATTGATCTGTACGCATTTTCAAATAACGAAACCCTGACCGCTGTTACCGTCCCGGACAGTGTTATCACCATCGGCGAATCGGCCTTTGCACAGTGCCAAAATCTGTACAGCGTCACCCTGGGCAACAGCGTCACGGTCATTGGCTTTGGTGCATTCCAGAACTGTTCCAACTTGACCTCCATTAACATCCCGGACAGTGTCACCGACCTTTTAGACTATGCATTCTCCAATTGCCGCAGTTTGACCGATATCCATCTGCCAAACAGCCTGGACGTGATCGGTTATGGCTGCTTTGTGAATTGCAGCAATTTGTCTTCCATCTCCATCCCGGAAAGCGTCACCTACATTGGCGACTATGCCCTCTTTGGATGTGAGAGCCTGACCGGCATTTGGGTTGACGAAAACAATCCTTTCTACTGCAGCGACAGCTATGGCGTCCTGTTCAGCAAGGATCAAACGGAGCTGCTCCAAACTCCGGCTACCCTATCCGGTGACTACAGCATCCCCGACAGCGTCACACGCATTTGTGACAGTTCATTCTGCTGGTGTCCGGAGCTGACCGGCATTTGGGCAGGAGAAAACAACCCGTCTTACAGCTCTGACAGCTTCGGTGTCCTGTTTGACAAGGATAAAACAACGCTGATTCATGCCCCCGGCACATTATCCGGCAGCTACAGCATCCCGGACAGCGTCACCGCCATCGGCGACTATGGCTTCCTCGGATGCGGCATCCTGACCGCCATCACTATCCCGGACAGTGTCACAAGCATTGGAAGTGATGCGTTCTCCTTCTGCCACGGTCTGACCGAGATGACCATCCCCGACAGCGTTACCAGTGTTGGCAGCGGTATGTTCTATGACTGCACCGGCCTGACCAGCGTCACCATCCCGGACAGCATTACCGGGATCTATGATTGGACCTTCTATAATTGTGCCAGCCTCACCGAGATTACCATTCCGGACAGCGTGACTGAGATTGGCAATTGTGCCTTCTACTATTGCACCGGTTTGAAGAAGGTTGTCATCGGTGATGGCGTTACCTACATCGGTGTCAGCGCATTTGATCACTGTGTCAGCCTTACCGGAATTACCATCCCGGACAGCGTGACCGTGATCGGTGATTGGTCTTTCACCCACTGCACCAGCTTGACTGAGGCTATCATTGGCAACAGTGTATCCATCATTGGTGCCGACGCATTCAGTTGTTGCGAAGCTTTGACCCAGCTCACCATCCCGGACAGTGTCACCGAAATCGCTAAGGGGGCATTTTGGAGCTGCACCGGCTTGAAGGAAATTATCATTGGTGGCTGCGTTACCACCATCGGCGACGATGTTTTCGGTGATTGCATCAGCCTGACCTCCATCACCATCCCGGATAGCGTCACCGAGATCGGTAGTTGGGCGTTCCAAAACTGTTCCGCCTTGACCGAGGTTGTCATCGGCAATGGCGTTACCTTCATTGGCGAGGGTGCGTTCTGCCAGTGTCCGCTGACAGATGTGTACTATGCCGATACACAATCTCAGTGGGACCAGATCGATATTAACGGCTACTGCAATGAGCCTCTGCTGGATGCTACCTTCCATTACTATGAGCCGCTACAGGTACTTTCCCAACCGAAGGCACAAAACCTGGTCACCGGTAAAACTGCTGTGTTTACGGTCAGTGCCGAAGGTACACAATTGCGTTATCAGTGGCAGTACCGTACTTCTGCCAACGGCAAGTGGGCAAACGCCACCGCCACCGGCAACAAAACCGCCACCTTAAAGGTGCCGGTCACTGCCACACGAAACGGCTACCAGTATCGCTGTGTGATCACTGACTGCTTCGGCAATGTAGTTAACTCCAAAGCCGCCACCCTGAAGGTGGTGACCCTGAAGGTCACCGCACAGCCTGCCAACGCCAATTTACCTGCCGGTAAGACTGCTAAGTTCACAGTGAAAGCCAGCGGCACAGGGCTGAAATATCAGTGGCAGTACCGCACTTCCTCCAAGGGTTCCTGGAAGAACACTTCCGCTACCGGCAGCAAGACCGCAACTGTAAGCGTGCCTGCTACAGCCACACGTAACGGCTATCAGTACCGCTGCAAGATCACGGATCAATACGGCAATGTGATCTACTCGAGTGCCGCAACCTTAAAGATCGTCACACTGAAGGTAACCGGTCAACCGACCAGCAAATATCTGCCTGCCGGTAAGACCGCCAAGTTTACTGTCAAGGTCAGCGGCACAGGTCTTAAGTATCAGTGGCAGTATCGCACTTCCGCCAAGGGCTCCTGGAAGAACACTTCCGCTACCGGCAGCAAGACCGCTACCCTGAGTGTGGGAGCTATCGCCGCCCGGAACGGTTACCAGTACCGCTGCAAGATCACTGACAAGTATGGCAACGTGATCTATTCCAATGCCGCAACCTTAAAGATCGTGACCTTGAAGATCACCACGCAGCCTGCTTCCGTAACCCTGGCCAAGGGCAAGACTGCCACCTTCAAAGTGGTTGCCAAGGGCACAGGTCTTACCTACCAGTGGCAGTACCGGACCTCTGCCAAGGGTGCCTGGAAGAAAGCAACGAATACCGGCAACAAGACCGCTACCCTGAAAGTACCGGTCACCGCCGCAAGAAACGGCTACCAGTACCGCTGCGTGATCACAGACAAATACGGCAATGTGATCTACTCCAATGCCGCAACCTTGAAGGCAAAATAAAACAGTTTCCGGGATGGCTAAGCGCCATCCCGGAATTTTATATTCTCTTTATGATACGGTTGCCTCTTCTTTGCTTTCCTTGATGTTGATATTCACGCCATTGACTTCCACATTATCATCGGCGCAAATCAGAATGTATTTGACACCGCCGATGATGCGTGTTTCGATTAGGTCCGCGCACTCCGGGCTGACGGTGATGGTCACATCCGGGGTCTTGACCTCAAATCGCTTGTTATTGATAATATTCTTGGGGTGGAGCTGGGCATCCGCACCGAAGACCTCATCATACTCCACAGAAAACTTAGCCACATTCTTTTCCGGCACACCGGAGGCGGTCAGCGCATCCTTCACCTGCTCCTTGCCCACCAAAAGCGGCTCTGCCACCTTGCTTTCCTTGTGCATCTCAATACACTGGCAAAGCTGCTCATGGACCGTCTGCACCACTTCCATGCTGCACGCCTCCCCTACCGATCTTGTCAGCAGCGCTTCAAAGGAAGTCTTCTGCTCCGCGGCAGGCTTGGGCGGTTCTACACGAAACAGTGCATCGATCACATTTTCATAAACCGTTTTAGGGCTCTTGGTGTAGAACAGGGCATTATAAATATTGGTGGCCCGGTTATCAAAGGCCGGGAACAAAAAGCCCAGCTCCGGGGCACAGGCAACCTGCTCCACCGCGCCGTCATGGAATTCTTTATTTTCCGCCACATACCGCAAGCTGGGTTTTGTCAGCTTTACCGGGCATACCGCACATTGCAGGTATGTATAGGTTTCATCGGAGGACTCGGAATGAAGCTCTCCGTCCTTGCCCTTAAAGGGCACATCATAGCTGTCAAGTCCCAGCAAGATCAGGTAGCTTTCATCAAAGGTTACATTGTCTATGATCTTTTTATACAGCTCCAGCCGCAGATTTTCATCCTTCAGGCCGGTTTCACGCAGATCCATCAGCAGCTTGTGCTCCAGGCTTTGGGCTACCTGTGCTGTACGAAAGGTAATATCGATCAGGTTTTTACCGATAGAGCCGGACAGTGTCCGCTTCAGTAAACCAAAATACTTTTCCGCTTCATTCTCCGGCATCATGCCCACGCTTTGGCGAAACTCGGAGACAATCTCCTTTTGGGCGTTTACATAGCAGCCGTATACAGCGGTCATATTGCTCCGGTCCCGACGGGTCCGGCGGCGAATTTCGCCGATTTCCTTCTCATTCATTGCATTTTCTCCGTTTCCAATTTTGAGGGTGTTGCAAGTTTTGCAACACCCTTTTTATCCCTTATTTACCGATCAGGCACTTACCGTTTTGGACAAAGTACTCCACACCGGAGTATACAGTGGTGACCACGATCACCGTATTGACCAGAATACCCAGCCAGCCAATATGAGGAAAGGCCATCATAAAGCAAAGGCCGACCATGGTGCTGGCGGTTTTGACCTTACCGCTCCAGCCTGCGGCGATCACAGTGCCGTTACCCACCGCCACCAGGCGAAGACCGGTGACCGCGAATTCACGGGTCAGCACAATCATCAGCGCCCAGGCAGGCATCAGCCCCCACTGGCAAAACACCGTCATTACCGCGATCACCAACAGCTTGTCTGCCAACGGATCCAGGAATTTGCCAAAATCCGTTACCTGGTTATACTTTCTTGCAATGAAGCCATCCACATAGTCGGAAAGACTGGCAATGATAAACACAGCCAAGGCAAGCCAAAGCCACAAATTGGCTGTGCCGCCGCTTACATACATCAATACCATTACCACCGGGATCAAAACGACCCGTAAAATGGTGATCTTACTTGCCAAAGTCATATTCATTCCTCCAAAAGATAACCGGACAAATCTCCGTCAATGACCGCATCGATACAGACCTGAACAAATGTACCCTCCGTTACCGGCTCCTCCGATGCGATCCACACTCTGCCGTCGATATCCGGGGAATCGGCGTAGGTGCGGCCATAAAACTGTTCAAACTCTTCATCATAGCCGTCTACAAGCAGTTCAACCGTTCTGCCGATCATAGCCCCATTGTATTCGTCCATAATGTCAGACTGTAAAATTTCAATAGACTGGGCCCGTTTTTGGGCGATCTCGCTGTCCGGATAGTCCATTTCCGCAGCCGGGGTCCCTTCCTCCGGGGAGAACGGAAATGCTCCCACACGCTCCAGCTTCTGCTCCTTCAAAAATTCGCAAAGCTCCGCGAATTCTTCCTCCCCTTCACCGGGCAGGCCGGTGATCACACTAGTACGCAGAACCAATCCGGGAATTTCACGGCGGAGCTTGGAAAACAGCGCACGCAGATACGCGCCATCTCCACGGCGGTTCATCAGTTTCAGGATCTTATCGCTACAGTGCTGAATGGGGATATCCAAATACTTCACGATCTTCGGCTCGGAAGCGATCACCTGGATCAGCTCGTCATCGATCTCATCCGGATACAAATAGTGAATTCGGATCCAGTGAAAACCTTCAATGGCGCAAAGCTGGCGCAGCAGCTCCGGCAACAGCCTTTTATGCTCCGGGAAATCCGTTCCGTAACGGCTGGTATCCTGGGCAACCACGATCAGCTCCTTCACGCCGCTGTCAGCCAGCAGGCGTGCCTCATACAGCACATCATCCATGGAACGGCTGCGGAACTTGCCACGCAAAAACGGAATAATGCAGTAGCTGCAGCGGTTGTCGCAGCCTTCTGCGATCTTGATAAAAGCGTAATGCTCCGGGGTGGTGAGAATTCTACCGGTCTCCACCTCCGGCTCATCAATGGAGTCAAACCGCTCCACCGTCTGCTCCGAAAGAAGCTGCTGCACAGCCTCTGCGATCCGGTCGTAGCTTCCGGTACCCAAAACGCCGTCCACCTCCGGCAGCTCCTGCAGCACCTGCTTTTGGTACCGCTGAGACAGGCAGCCGGTGACCAGTATCTTTCCGATCAGGCCCTGCTGCTTGAGCTGGCCCATTTGCAGGATGTGGTCGATGGCCTCGGATTTTGCCGAATCAATAAAGCCGCAGGTGTTGATCACCACCACATCACAGCCAACCACATCCGGCTGCACTGTAAAGCCTGCCTCCTGCACCCGGAACATCATCCGTTCGCAGTCCACCTGGTTTTTGGCACAACCAAGAGAAATAAAACCTATATTTGCCATTTCAGTCCTCCAACGCATCCTCATAATCCAGCACCCGGCGGATATGGCCGTAGCTGTGGCCCTTGCGGATCAGGGCATCGATAACTTTTTTCACAGCCTTCTGATCCGGCTCCTGCGGCAAATGCTCCTGCACATACTGCCGGATATAGTCCATTTGATCCGGGTAATCCTGCAAAGCCTCCTGCCAGTAGTCCCTGGGGATGCGTTTTTCATATAATGCCTGTTTTGCCCGGGCAAGGCCGTAGCCTTTGCTGACGCACCGGGCCACCACCTGCTCCGCTGTGCGGCGGTCATCCAGCAGGTTCAGTTCTTCCATCCAGCTGACCGCCTCTTTGGCGCTTTCGGCATTTTCACCTTTTTGGATCAGCCGCTGCTGCAGGTCGTTTTTCGACACACTGCTGGCAGAAACGATCCGCACAGCCCGCATTTTTGCCGACATTCGTGACGCCGCCTGCTCCAAAGCATCCAACTCCGCAGGTGTCATTTCCAGCCCTGTGTACAGGCCAAAATCCTGCACAGTCTGCCGGTACAGGCGCATCACGCTGCCGTCATCAAATGTCAATCTGTACCGCCCTACCCGGTCCGGTTGGGCGGATATGGACTCAATCCTCATCGTTAAAATCGTCCGCACTGACGGCTACAGGCCGCTCTGCTGCCTTGGCTGGGCTCTTAGCACCGCCGGACAGCTTCCACAAATTCTCACGGACCTGGGCCTCCACCTGTTCTGCGATCTCAGGATTTTGCTGCAGGAAGGTCTTCACGCTGTCCTTGCCCTGACCGATCCGCTCATCGCCCATGCCAAACCAGCTTCCGCTTTTCTGAATAATGTCCATCTGGACCGCCATATCCACCAGCTCGCCCCACTTGCTGATACCTTCGCCGTACATAATGTCGAAGTGAGCCTCACGGAAGGGAGGCGCGACCTTGTTTTTGACCACCTTGACGCGGGTCTTATTGCCGATCACATTGCCGCCCTCTTTGATGGATTCCACACGGCGCACGTCCAAACGCACAGAAGAATAGAACTTCAGAGCATTGCCGCCGGTGGTGGTCTCCGGGTTGCCGTACATTACACCGATCTTCATACGTAGCTGGTTAATGAAAATAACCACACAGTTGGTCTTGGAAATGGTTCCGGCCAGCTTACGCAGAGCCTGGGACATCAGCCGGGCCTGCAGACCAACAAAGGTATCGCCCATTTCGCCCTCGATCTCCTGCTTGGGCACCAACGCCGCCACAGAGTCCACGACCACAGCATCCACCGCACAGGAGCGTACCAGCGCGTCAGTGATCTCCAGGGCCTGCTCACCGGTGTCAGGCTGAGAGACCAGCATATTATCAATATCCACGCCCAAAGCCGCGGCGTAAACCGGGTCCAAAGCGTGCTCCGCGTCCACGAAGGCTACCTCGCCGCCCATCTTCTGTGCCTCCGCAAGAATGTGCAGAGCCAGCGTGGTCTTACCGGAGGATTCCGGTCCGTAGATCTCAATGATCCGTCCCTTAGGCACACCGCCGATGCCCAAAGCGGCATCCAGTGCCAAAGAGCCGGTAGGAATGGACTCCACGCTCATTTCCGGACGGTCACCCAAGCGCATCACGGTGCCCTTGCCGAAGTTCTTTTCGATCTGGGAGATCGCCGTCTGCAGAGCCTTTTTCTTGTCCGACGCAGGGGTCGGTGCTTCATAAACAGTTTTCTTTGTAGCCATATTGATCAATCCTTCCTGTCGTACCGGGCAATGACTGCCCGTTCTATGTCGTTATAATCTCTGGAGCGTTCCAGAATGGTATACCCATTTTCTTCCAGGATGCCGCACACCGCATCCCCCTGCCCCATGCCAAATTCAAAGCACAAATATCCGCCGGGCTTCAAAGCCTTGCGGTAATTGGCACTGATAGCCCTGTAAAAATCCAGGCCATCCGTACCGCCGTGCAGTGCCAAATGGGGCTCATACTTTTTCACACTGTCCGGAAGCTCTCTCATTTCCCGGGTGGTCACATAAGGCGGATTGGAAATGATCAGATCAAACTTCCCTAAAAACGTGGCCGGCTCAGACAAAGCATCCGCCTGCACGCAGGACACTCTTGCAGAAAGCTTTTGGGCGGTAATATTGGCCTTCGCCACCTTCATGGCTTCCTTGGAAATATCCGCACAGGTTACCCTGGCGTCCTTCACTCTGGAGGCAATGGCCAGGCCGATACAGCCTGAACCGGTGCAAAGGTCCAGCACTCTGGGGGCTTCCCCTAAAAACAGTGCCTGCTTGATCGCAAGGGCGGTCACTGCACAGGTATCATCCCGGGGAATAAGCACATCCGGCGTCACCTGCAGGGTCATTCCGTAAAACTCCCACTGCCCCAGCACATAGGCCAACGGCTCTCCGGCCAGCACACGGCTGACCAGCGCCGCCATTTCGTTACAGGTTTGCTCCCCGGCGTACATCTGCCGGTCCGTCAAAATTTGTTCGTTGGTCTTTCCCGTCACGTGACACAGAAGATTTCTGGCAAGCAGTCCGGCTGTTTGCTGGTCTTCCTGGGTCATAAAGGCACGGCGGGCCTCCAGATACAGGTCCGATATTGTCTTTACCACCGGTCTGCCCCCGCTTCCTCCGGCAGTACCGCCTCCACTGCGGCAATGGCCACTTCGATCATGCTGTCGTCAGGCTCCCTGGTGGTAAACTTCTGAAACCACAGGCCCGGCGCGGTCATAAACCGGGTAAAGGCATTGTCATGGCGGCCTACAAAGCGGTTGATCTCATAGCTGAAGGCCACCACCAGCGGCAGCAGGAGCAGCTTAAAGACGATCATGATCAGGCTGTATAAAACCTGTCCGCGCATGGCTGCCAGGCCGGGGATCAAAGACAGCAGCACACTGGAAGCAACGGAAAACACCAAAATGGAAATGATCATGACCACCAACAAAAAGCTGGTGCCGCACCGGGGATGCAGTCTCGTCTGCTGGCGGATATTTTCCACCGTCAGGGGCAGGGCTGCCTCGTAGCAGCGAATGGTCTTATGCTCCGCGCCGTGATAGGAGAACACCCGTTTCATATCCTTCATTTGCGAAACAAGCACGATATAGGCCGTGAAGATGCAGATCCGCACAACGCCCTCGATCAGGTTCAGCAGCAGTGTATTGCTCACCACACCGGACAGAAGGCTGCTGATCAGCATGGGTAGCAGGAAAAACAGGCCGATGGACATAGCCAGGCCCAAAAACACCGCAAAGCCGATGACAAAATTCTGAAAACCCTTGTCTCCCAGCTTTTTTTCCAGCCACAGGTCCAATTTGGAGGGCTGTTCCTGCTCCTCCTCCGGGCTCAGGTCTGCCGACTGCATCAGGGCCTTGACACCGGTGACCTGAGAATCAAAGAAATTCACCACACCACGAATCAGCGGCCAGGTATAAACCGTTCCTTTTTTATGGACCTTCCGGGGCTTTACATCCACCTTCAGGCCGTCCTTTGTGCGCACGACCACGCAGTCCTTTTCCGGGCCGCGCATCATAATACCTTCGATCAGCGCCTGTCCGCCGATCATTGTTTTAAACTGTTCCTTTGCCATAGGGTCTCCTCTTTCTTACCGGGATTGCGGTAATGTTACAGTCACAAGGGTGCCGCCGTCAGGGGCATTATCCAGCGTCAGCGTTCCGCCGTGCATCTGCACGATCTCATCGCATACTGCCAGGCCAATACCGGAACCACGGGCCTTGGAGCTGCCTTTATAAAACTTTTTCTTCACAAGGGGCAGCTCATCCTCCGGAATACCGGAACCAAAGTCACGAATTCGCACCACAACCTGTCCTTCTTCCAAACAAATGGATGCCTCGATGCGTTTCCCCTCACCGCCATGCTTGGCGGCGTTATCCAATATATTCAGGAAAACCTGCCGCATACGCTTGGGATCGCAGGAAATTTCCGGTATATCGTCGTCATTTTCGTTATAGATCAGATCGATACCATCCTGCTGCAGTCTGCTGCCGTACATAAAGACAGTATCCTCAAATTCGGAACGGATGTCCGCCAGCTCGATATTCAGCGTCATTCTTCCATCCTGTATCCGGGTAAAGTCCAGCAGCTCCACTACCATTTCCGTCAGGCGCATGGTCTCCCGGTGGATGATCTTCATGCCCCGCCGGGTGTCCTTGTCCAAATTGTCGCTGCCCAGAAGCGTTTCACTCCAGCCGGTAATGGCGGTCAAAGGGGTGCGCAGCTCGTGGGACAATGAGGAAATAAAATCGGTCTGCATTTTTTCATTCTCATTGATCTTCAGTGACATTTCGTTGATGGCATCTGTCAGCTCTCCGATCTCATCATCATACTGCTTTTGGATCTGAATACCGTAGCTTCCGCCGGTGATCAGCTTGGCTTTTTCGATAACCTCTCGCAGCGGATTTAAAATCGAACGGATGAAATAGTTACTGCTCAGCAGCACAATGGCCACAACAATAGCCAAAGCAAACAGACAGATCAGCGCAATATAGACGATCTGCATATCCATGATCCGGGTGGAGGTCACATACCGCAAAACACCGATCACTTCGCCGTTTTTGTAGATCATTGGGCTGGAAACAGCCATGATCCGTTCTCCGGTCTGGGGACTTGCTCCCTTGAAGCTGCGGATACCTCTGGTGGCAATGGCCTCCGCGATTTCGCTGGTAGTAAGCACTTCCACGGACCACTGTCCGTAGGAGGACGCCACCAAATCCCCCTGGGTGCTGATAAACTGCAGCTCGATGTTATTTTTATCCTCAAAGGTTTGGGCATAGGTAATGCAGGACTGATAGTAATCGTTATAATTCAGGTTTTGATAATCAGCGAAAAAATCCGTTGTGGTCCTGGCACGGTAGCGCATATCCGACTCCATTGCGGAATAGTAGTACGCGGCAAAGGCCGCCGTAATACCGAATACGCATACCAATCCCACCGCCGTGATCACACCGACCGTGTTGATCAGCCACCGGCGGCGCAGTCCCTTGACTTTCATCACCGCCATGGGTCACGCTCCCCACTTGTAGCCATAGCCCCAAACCGTGGTGATGTAAACGGGATTTGCCGTATTGTCTTCGATCTTGATCCGCAGGCGGCGAATATTCACATCCACGATCTTCAGTTCCCCCTCATAATCCTTGCCCCATACCGCGGAAAGGATCTCCTCCCGGGACAGCGCACGGCCGGGATTTTGCATAAACAGCTTCATGATCGCGTATTCCACCTGGGTCAGGCGAATGGGAGAGCCGGACTTTTCCAGGGTATGGTTACGCACGTGCATCACGAAGGGCCCTTGGGTCAAATAGTCAGAAGCAATCGCACCCTCGCCACCAATGCGGCGGTACAGAGCATCGATACGGGCAGTCAGCTCCGCAGGGGAAAAGGGCTTGGTCACATAATCATCCGCACCGGTCATCAGGGCGGTGATCTTGTCCATTTCCTGGGTGCGCGCAGTAAGCATAATGATGCCGATCTGCTTATTGGCAGCACGGATACGCCGGCACACTTCAAAGCCATCAATATCCGGCAGCATAATATCCAAAATGGCTACGCCCACATCCGGATGCTCCTTCAGCCGGTCCAGCGCCTGCTGGCCCGTGGAGGCTTCCAGGGCTTTATAGCCCGCACGCTTCAAATTGATCACCACGAAGCTGCGAATATTCTCTTCGTCTTCTAAAATCAGTACTTTTTTCATATTACATCTCTCCGGTCTTCCAGTGTTCACGAATTAAATGAAAGCTGCGAACCACTGTTTCCTGTGTAAGATCATAGTTTTCAGCAGCCTGCTCCAGGCGGGCTACGTAAATGGCAGTTTCTGCCTTATACAGCACAAAGCGGTTTTCTTTTGTGCTGAGCTCCTCTCTGTTTTGGCCGGTCAGGGCGCTTACGCTCATTACTTTAACGGGAGCTTCTCCGTCCCATACATAAAAATCGCACACACTGCCCTGATCCACAACGCTGAGACTGGGTGCCAACTGGCTGTCAAGCTGCATATACCATCCGCCCAGAAAGCTGTGATATGTATAGAGCTTGTCTACCTCCTCACCCCGGTCGGTCATGGAATACCAGCGTATCAGGTTGTTCCCCTGAACCTGCCGGGTAGTATCGATGGGCCGCATGGGCGTCAAGCTGGGAAGCTCCATTACCCCGTCGGAATCAATATCGTCGGCATACACAAAATAATTGCGCATGGTTTTGATGCTGGTACCGGAGTCATTGGACAGTGACACATTGGTAAAAACACCGTCGACCAAGGCAAATACATCCGTGATCAGGGTGTTTTCGTCCACCGCGCTGGCAATGTACACCGCCGGTTTTCCACCGTAAAGCTGACCGGTCAGAATACGCTTTAAATTATCTGCGGTTTCGGACATTGTGACTTCCACGGACCGTTCAGAAACACCATTTCGGACGCTGAACAGCTCCACAATTCCCCGATCCGACTCTGTTGGGCCTGCACGAAGCACGAACAGCTCGCTTTTTCCGTTTGCGTTCAGGTCCACTGTTAAAAAATTGCGGTAGTCCGCTGTGGCAAGCTGAACGGCAGTACCTGTGGAAAAGCTGAAAACGGAAACAGAACGGGAAAGCTGATCACTGACCTGGGTGCCCACCACGATCTCCACACCCGGCTCACCGTCGATCTGCGCATATTCCACTTTCTCAAAGGCCGCACCCATCAGATTTATGGTTTCCGTGTGAATGTACGCCTCGTTGATCTGTGTGAAGATCAGGATATGCAAAGGGCTCTCGGATCCATCCTTGGCATAAAGCAGACATTCCTCCACATCGTCACCGTCCAGATCCGCCATCTGCACGATCTGCTGATTTTCTCCGGAGACCGGCGCGCAGTATTCCATTGTGGACATTGCATCGGCAATGGCACTTTGCAAACTGTTGTAATCCTCAGAGCGTTCCGGCGGTACATACATTTGGTCCACCGTCCGCATTTGGCAGCCGCAGAGCACCAGCACCGCCAAAGCTGCGCAAAGGATCAAAAACCTTTTTGTCATATTGGCACCTTTTTTCATTATAGCATAGCACGAATTAAAATGGTAGCTGCTTTCGTAAACATCGGTAAGATCCGCGTTTACCTTAGTACAACATTGTCTTCTCCCAGCACACTGCGCAGCTCTGCAAGCATGGTGTGATACAGCGCGCACTTGCTGCCCCGGCGGGCTTTTGTATCTGCAAAATAGAGCACAGCGGCCGTTTCTCCCGGGAACATGTTCAAAATGGCCTTGACCTTTCCATACCGGGGATCGGATTCGCTGGGAAGCCGCAGGTACAGCGTATCAGCCTGCGCAACGGCAGATTGCTCCTCTTCCACCGGCTCGCCCTTGGCGTAGTCCGACATAGGACGGGCTCTGTTGATCACGATCTGCGGGTCTTTGTCGTCCCGTACCGAGAACCGTCCGGTAATGACCACAGGCTCATTCTCACGCAAATAGTTTCCAAACTGGCTGAGTACACTGGAAAACGCCAGCATTTCAATGGAGGCCGTATCATCCTCCAGGGACACATAGGCCATCATGGAATTGTTGCGGGTGGTCTTCATCTTCACATTCTGCACCACGCCGGCAACACTGACGATCTGTTCATCCCGGTAAGGGCAATCCTCTGCCATCAGCCGGCCAATTGGCACAACATGGGTATTCTTCAAATAACCTCTGTAGTCATCCATGGGATGACCGGACAGATAAATTCCGGTGGTCTCCTTCTCCATCCGCATCAGCTCCGCCCTGGACTTTTCCGGCAGCACCGGGATGGGCGTGGCTACAGACGGGTCTTCCGCCTCCAAAAGCGCAAACATACCCATCTGCCCTTCCAGATTTTTCTTTTTGGAGCTGGCAATGGAATCCATCATAGCTTCATACGCCGCAAGCATAGAGCTTCTGTTATGTCCGAAGCAGTCCATGGCACCGCACTTGATAAAGTTCTCCACCGCACGCTTATTCAGCTCGTCGCCCATCCGCCGCAAAAAGTCCTCCATGGATTTAAACGGACCGTTTTCGCTGCGATTGGCCGCCATGCTGCGGATCAGGCCACGGCCCACGTTTTTCACCGCACCCATACCAAAGCGAATGGCATCGCCTTCTACGGTAAAATGGTCATCGGAGCTGTTAATATCCGGCGGTAATGTGGCAATTCCCATTTCCTTACATTCCGCAATGTAGCCGGATACCTTCACGGAGTTATCCAGCACAGAGGTCATCAGCGCTGCCATATACTCGTGGGGATAGTGGCACTTCAAATAGGCCGTTTGATAAGATACCACGCCATAGCACACTGCATGCGCCTTATTGAAGGCGTAGTTGGCAAAGTCCACGATCTCATCATAAATGGACTGGGCCACCTGCTCGGAAATTCCCTTATGGATACAGCCGGGAATTCCCTGGTCCTCATCACCGTAGACAAAGACCTTCCGCTCCGACTCGATGACCTTCATTTTCTTCTTGGAAATGGCCCGGCGGATGTTATCCGCCTGTCCCATGGTATAGCCGCCCAGGCTGCGGAAGATCTCGATCACCTGCTCCTGATACACGATACAGCCGTAGGTGACCTTCAAAATCGGTTCCAGATGCGGCGTCTTGTAGGTGATCTTCCGATGATCCAGCTTGTTGGCTATGAACCGGGGAATGGATTCCATCGGTCCCGGACGGTACAACGCGACAATTGCCGTCATATCCTCGATCGATGTGGGCTTCATATTGACACACACGCCGGTGATACCGGCAGATTCCAACTGGAATACGCCCTGGGTCTTACCCTCTGCCAGCATTTGAAAGGTTTCCGGATCATCGTCGGGGATCCTGGCAATATCGAAATCCGGGTCCTTTTTCCGGATCTGCTGCTGAGCGTCTTCGATCACCGTCAGGTTTCTCAGGCCCAAAAAGTCCATTTTTAAAAGACCCAGTTCCTCAATGGTGGTCATGGTATATTGGGTGACGATGGTGTCGTCATTCCGGGAAAGAGGCACATAGGTGCATACGGGATCGGCTGTGATCACCACGCCGGCTGCATGGGTGGAGCTGTTTCGGGGCATACCTTCCAGGGACATGGCGGTATCGATCAGCTCCCGGACCTTTTCATCCCCGTCGTACATTTCCTTAAGCTGAGGTGAGACCTCCAGGGCCTCCTTCAGGGTAATATGCAGCGTTGTGGGAACCAGCTTGGCCACCACATCGGTTTGGGCGTAGGAAAAATTCAGCACTCTGCCCACATCCCGGATGGCACCGCGGGCAGCCATAGTGCCGAAGGTGGCGATCTGCGCCACATGGTCAGCACCGTATTTCCGGGTGACATACTCGATCACCTCACCGCGGCGCTCCTGACAGAAGTCTGTATCAAAATCAGGCATGCTGACCCGCTCCGGGTTCAGGAACCGTTCAAAGATTAGCGCGTACTTCATGGGATCCACTTCGGTGATGTGCATACAATATGCCACGATGGATGCCGCACCGGAGCCACGGCCCGGTCCCACCGGAATACCGGAGTCCTTAGCAAAGCGGATAAAATCCCAGACAATGAGATAGTAGTTTACATAACCCATCCGGCTGATAACATCGATCTCGTAGTCCAGGCGCTCCTGATATTCCTTGGGCGCATGGGGATAGCGCTCCCGGAAGCCGTCGGCGCAGAGCTTTCGGAAATATTCCTCGTTGGTGTACCCTTCCGGTACCGGGAAGGACGGCAGATGGTACTCGTTGAAGACAAATTCCAGATTGCATCTGTCCGCAATTCGCTGGGTATTTTCAAAGGCTTCATCACAGCCCGGAAAAAGCGCGCGCAGTTCTTCTTCGCTTTTCAGGTAGAATTCGTCCGTAGAGAACTTCATCCGGTTGGGATCGTCGATCGTCTTACCGGTTTGGATGCAC
Organism: Oscillospiraceae bacterium; assembly: GCA_017435615.1. Lineage (GTDB taxonomy): Bacteria > Bacillota > Clostridia > Oscillospirales > Oscillospiraceae > Faecousia. Next base: position 55,258 of record JAFSET010000034.1, read on the forward strand.
AGCAGTACATCCTGCATTTTTGCATCCTCTTTACGCAAATAGTGGGCATCGTTGGTGACCACCAAAGGCAGACCGGTCTCCCGGGCCAGACGCATAATTCCCTGGTTCACAGGACGCTGCTCCGGAATTCCGTGGTCCTGCAGCTCCAGATAAAAATGGTCCGGACCAAAAATATCATGCAGCGCCAGCGCATGCCGCTTGGCCGCATCGTAATCCTCACTCATCAGGCTGTCTGCCACCGCACCGGCCAGGCAAGCGGATGTGGCGATCAAGCCTTCGTGGTACTTGCTTAAAAGCTCCAGGTCTATCCGGGGACGGCCGTAGTACATACCACGGCAAAAGCCCTCGGAAACCAGCATGCACAGGTTTTCATAGCCCTTGCGGTCCTTGCACAGCAGTACCAGGTGGTACGGATCGTTGTCCATGCCGTAGATCCGGTCCTCCATGCCACGGCGGGCAACATAGACCTCACAGCCAATAATGGGTTTGATACCGGCAGCCTTCGCAGCTTTATAAAAATCGATACAGCCGTACATAACGCCGTGATCGGTGATGGCAATGGCACTTTGTCCCAGCTCTTTGACCCGGTCCATCATACCGCTGATACGGCAGGCACCGTCCAGCAGACTGTATTCAGAGTGGACATGCAGATGTACAAAGCTCACTTCCCCACCTCCTGTGCAAGCTGAACCAGCTTTTTCAGCCGGTGATTCATTGCCGGCTTGGTAATCGGCGGCTCCATCAGGGCCGCCAGCTCCGTTAAAGAAGCCTCAGGGTGACTTTCACGGGCACTGACAGCCTGCAAAAGCTTGGCAGGAAGCTGTTCCACCAGCCCACGCTCACGCAGTACCCGGATGGCACCAAGCTGCTCCTGAGCGGCCTCCACCACCTTGGAGGTATTGGCCTCGTCGCAGTTGCAGCGGCGGTTGACTTTATTGTTCAGTTCTTTTTCCAAACGGGCTTCAATAATCCCCATAGATGCTACCGACGCGCCGATATAGGCCAGGCAGTCGGATATCTGATCACTTTGCTTCAGGTACAGCACCTGTCCGCCGCCACGAACGGCGGTTTTGGGATAAAAAGACAGCACTTCCTGCATCAGGGCATACGCCTCCCGGGAGACACTTTGATGCACCGTGGTCAATTCCAAATGATATCCCTTCCCCGGGTCGGTTACCGAGCCGCCTGCCAAAAACGCGCCGCGCAAAAAGGATATTTTACAGCAGTCATCTTCGATCATAGCCAAGTTGATGTGCAGGGACAGCGTTCCAGCAGGGTCAAAGCCATAGGCATCCATGATTCGGTGAAGCTTTTCAGGATCTGTGATCTGAAAGACCTGCTTTCCCGCGGACTCCGGATCAGGCTGCACGTCAAAAGCAACGCCGAGAGCCTTTCGAAACAGGCGGGGCAGCCGCTGCGCAAATTCCCGGCTTTCTGTGATGATGCGAATACCGTCCGCACCGAAGCTGTTGCAAAACAGCAATATTCCAAAGCACTCCGCCATGGCGCAGCACTGTCTTTGGGGAATATTCCTGCAAAGCTCTGCCTTTGCGTTGGCGGAAAATGAGCTGGCCATAGGGTGTCCTCCTTCCTGTTTTTACCAAATACGGACCTCAGGCTCCAAACGAATACCGGTTTGCGCAAAAACTCTGTCGGAGACCTGCTTCAAAAGGTCCTTGACCTCCTGGGCGGTGGCACCGCCTAAATTCACAACAAATCCGGAATGTTTGTCAGAAACTGCCGCGCCGCCTACCTGATAGCCCTTCAATCCTGCCTGCTCGATCAGGGCAGCGGCATAGCCGCCAACAGGTCTTTTAAAAGCAGAACCGGCAGAGGGCTTATCCAAAGGCTGAGAGGCCTTGCGCTTTGCTGCCAGCTCCTGCATCCGGGAACGGATATCCTCAGGGTCTTTGGCAGTCAGTTCAAACACTGCGCTGACCACGATCCCCCGCTCCTCTTCCAGGCGGCTGTGGCGGTAGGAAAAGTCCATTTCATCCGCGGAGTACGTTTGCAGACCGCCGTCGGCAGTCAGCACCTGCACGGAATTGCACACATCCTTGATCTCTCCGCCGTACGCGCCGGCGTTCATATAGACACCGCCGCCCACAGAGCCGGGAATACCGTGAGCAAACTCCAGCCCGGACAGGCCCAGGCCTGCCGCAAACACTGCCAGCCGGGTCATAGTGACGCCGGCATCTGCCTGAATGTGGGTTTCATCGAGCTGCCTGATTTGGGACAGCTCCTTTAAGCAGATCACCAATCCGGGAATACCGGCGTCCGGCGCAAGAATATTGGTTCCTGCGCCTAAAATAGCAGCCGTTACGTCCAATAAAGCGGACTGTTCCAAAAGCTGGCCGAGCTGCGCCGCATCCTCCGGAAAGGCCATAACCTCCGCAGGACCGCCAATTCGGAAGGACGTATGGGCAGAAAGGGGCTCTTGAAAACGCATTTGTATATGGGGCAGCGCAGAGGATATTTTGCGCTGAAAATCGGTTAAATCAGTCATAAACGCCTCCGGGTGTATGATTACAGACAGTATATCATATCCGTAACAAATATGCAATTATTACTGCCATGAAATTTTTGTAATATCCTCACTTTTTTAGCATGCAGAACCAACCGCCAGGGCATAAAATCGAGCCGGCTTCTAAGGAAGCCGGCTCATAACAGAGTGTCAAAAAAGTACCTTTTCCGAAAATACGTGTCATTCCGAGGAGCGAAGCGACGTGGGAATCCGTTCCTAAAAGTATATGTTTTACCTGAAAAATAAGCAAAAACGGAATTTTTTGAGAAACGGATTGCCACGCCAGTGTGCGCACTGGCTCGCAATGACAGGGGTTTTTGACAGACTGAAATCGAGCCGGCTTCTAAGGAAGCCGGCTCATAAATCAAGCTTGCGAAAGATTACGCTTTTTATGCGTCATAAGCTGCATGACCAGAACCACAGCCACGAGGCTGATGCCGATGGTATCGGTTACAATGCCGGGGTAGATCAGCAGAAGACCGCCTACCGCACAGATCACGCGCTGATACCAGGGCATTCTGTCCAGGAAAAAGCCCTGCAGGGACGCGGAAACAGCAAAAATACCAATCAGCGAGGTCACACAAATCAGAATGACCTCCCAGGCAGATGTGTCAATAAACAGCATTGCCGGGTTCAGGGCAAATACATACGGCACAATAAACGCGCCGATTGCCAGCTTTGTGGACGTAAACGCAGTTTTCATGGGATTAGCCTGGGCAATGGCTGCTCCTGCGTAAGCCGCCAGCGCCACGGGAGGCGTCAAGTCCGCCACAATTCCGAAATAGAACACGAAGAAGTGAGCTGCCAGGGCCGGTACGCCCATACGCACAAGAATGGGTGCGCAGGTAGCCGCCATAATGCAATAGTTGGCTGTAGTGGGAACGCCCATGCCCAAAACGATGCAGCACAGCATGGTCAAAAACAGCGCAATGATCAGATTATTGCCTGCCAAAGCAACGATGCCGTTGATGATCACATTGGCAAGGCCGGTCATAGTAATGATGCCGGAGATCACACCTGCAATACCGCAGGCTGCCGCAACGGTGATCATACCCTGTCCGCCGGAAGCCAGTGCTTCCCATATTTTTTTCGGGGTGATCCGGTTTCCTTTGTTAAACATGCTGACGATGATCACAGCCACGATAGCCAGTGCCGCAGCATACTGAATGGAATTCTGACTGGTGCCCACCAGGTACACCAGCAAAATAAGCGGAAACAGCAAATAACTCTGCTTCAAAAGCGGCAGAAACCTCGGTAGCTCTTCCTTGGTCAAGCCACGCAGGCCCTCTCTTTTTGCCTCCAGGTGAACCGCAATGAACACACCGGCAAAATAAAGAACCGCAGGCAAAATGGCACGGACAATAATGTTGCTGTAAGGAATACTGACATTTTCCGCCAGCAAAAACGCTGCCGCGCCCATAATCGGCGGCATGATCTGGCCGCCGGTGGATGCGGCTGCTTCTGCGGCCGCGGCAAATTCCGGTTTATAGCCTGTTTTCTTCATCAGCGGAATGGTAACAGAGCCGGAGCCAACTGTGTTGGCAACGGAAGAACCGGACACCATGCCCTCCATAGCGCTAACCACAACGGCAACCTTGGCAGGACCGCCGGAAAAACGGCCAACTGCGGCATTGGAGATGTTAATAAAGAAATCCGCAATACCGCTGCGCTCCAAAAAGGCACCGAAGATGATGAACACCACGATAAACTTAGAGCAGACATTTACCGGCGTAGAGAAAATACCTGTTTTGCTGTAGAAAAGCTGCGGAACCATATAATTGATCTTGCCCCACAGGGAAGGATTGGCAAGGCCCCAGATCAGTGCGTACACGATCAGGATGCCTGCAATGATCAAAATAGGCAGGCCAACACTTCTGCGGCAAACCTCTGCCAAAGCCGCAATGCCCACAATGCCGATCACGATCTGATACCAGCTAAAGATCGCACCCTGCTGGATAATAGACATTGCGTTGAAGGTAAAGTACAAATAGGCAGCAGTACCGCACACCATCAGCAAAATATCATACCAGGGCATATGGTTGACTTTTTGATGACCCTTTTTCGCAGGGAAAACCAAATAGCCTAAAAACACGATAAAGGCCATAAAGGAAGTCAGCCGGATTTCCTCCAGCCAGGTAGTAAACAGGGTCACATAAATACAAAACAGGGAGAAAACCGCCAAGCAGCAGGTCACTGCGATCTTGGGGACGCCTTCCCAAATCCGGGTGTTGGACTCCCGGTCATATTTTTTCATCACCGACTCAAGATCCATAGGTTCCTGAGTTTCCGGTGCTTGTTTCTTTTTGAACAAAGCCATGGGCACCTCCTAAACATGCAAGGATAAAACGGCTGCGACGCATAAACGCCGCAGCCGCAAATGCTGATCATCAGCCAGCGTCTACTTCGACACCCTTTTCAGCAAAGTACTTTGCAGCACCGGCATGGAAGGGAGCGGTCATACCGCTGGTAGCGTTTTCAATGCTCAGCTCAGCGCCCTTGCCGTGCTCAGCAGTGATTGCTTCGATATTATCAAAAATGGCAGCAGTCAGCTTGTATACATCCTCCTCAGATGCCTTGGCATCCACGATCAGAGTTGCCTTAACGGTAACGGTCTGGATATCCTCAGTCTGGCCTTCGTATGTACCGGCAGGAATGGTGTAGACGGTATAGAAGGGAGAAGAGCTCATCAGGGCCTGAGCAACATCGCCGTCAATGGGAACGATGGATGCGGCGTTGGTGGTGCACAGCTCGGTGATTGCGGGGGTGGGAGCGCCGGCAACGATAAAGGCAGCATCGATCTTGCCATCCTTCAAAGCGTCGGTGCTGTCACCAAAGCTCTGATACTGGGGATTGATGTCCTCTTCGGTCAGACCGGCAGCGGTCAATACATCGATGGCGTTGAAATAAACGCCGGAGCCGGGAGCGCCAATGGAAACGTTCTTGCCCTTCAGGTCCGCAACAGACTTGATCTCGGGATCCATGGTCAGAAGCTGAACAGCCTCAGCGTACAGGCCGGCAACCACACGGAAGGAATCAACCTTGCCCTCGCTCTCGAAGGAACGGGTGCCCTCCCAGGCGTAAGCCATAACATCGGACTGAACAGTTGCAAGCTGGTAGTTGCCTGCGTCGATACCCTGAATGTTTGCCTTGGAGCCGTCGGTGGAAACAACGGTAACATTGATACCGGCTTTATTCAGCATGTACTGGCCCAGAATTCCGCCGTAACCGTAGTAGGTGCCGGAAGGACCGCCAGTGCCCATGGTCATCTTGGTGCCGGAACCGCCACAGGCGACCAGTGCCAAAGCCATAACCAAAACCAATGCGATAGAAATGATCTTTTTCATATTTTTCCTCTCCTTATCAAAAAATAAGATATTTGCATTATACAAAAACCTTTCATATTATGCAAGAACTATTTTTGTAAAATTCATAATTCTGTGCAGTATATACAGAATAACGGAAAAAATCACGGTGTTTTCATACAGAACGCCTATATAATTTGTCCTTGTGGCAAAAACATTCTTCCACCGCTGATGCTACTTTTCACTCATTCCTTCAATTTATGGGGTTTTTTAGCCCTAGGATCGTCATCTTGGATGAAATATTGCAGGAATGTTTTGTTGAAATTGCATTTTGCATAATTTCCTGCATAATTGGATATAAGCATACAGGCACACTGGCAAAATAATGTCATTCCGCTATCATATGATGGTATGACTGCATTTGGTGAACATGCAGCCTGACGATTACAGCTTAGTTATTTCACAGAGAAAAAGTGTACTGCCAATCTATTTGGCCGTTTCGCTGAACAAAACGCATTTTCGCTCCGGTTTCATAGATCCTCCCCCAATCATGTTGCAAGCATGAGCCTGCCTCCCAGCCGGAAAGCATAAGCAAAAATCTCCCTTTCAATCAGGCCATACATCTTGTTACGCAAACTGCGTTTTGCCGTTGCATTACTCAATCACCAATTCTGTACCGTAGCTATTATCGATAATTCCCGTTTCTATATGCCGGTAAAAGATATTGTAGGTGTAGCGCAACTGGTCAGTACGGAAATTGTAGGTGTAGAGTGTGGATTCAGCATTGATCTCAACACCTTCGCCCAAAAGATTTTCCCGCTGCTGCTCATGCGTGTTTATGAAGTGCTCATACTTTTCCAACAGAGCCTCCTCGTCCAGGGGGCTATCCAGATAGGAATAAACTGCGGTATGGGCAGTGCCGTTTTCAATATGGATGGTTACAGCCCGGTTGGTGGCAATGATACCATCCACCCAATAGGTCATGGCAAGTGTTCCTTGATCCTGCTCCGGCGTGTAATAGTGTATGTAGAATTTCCAATGTTCGTCCAGTGTTAGTCCCACTTCTTTTTCCAGAGTCGCCGCAACAGAGGAAAGAAACGGATCGTTTTCGTATGTCTTCAGTGCTGTTTCCGGCAAGACCAAATCTTCCAGAAGGATAGAAATCTTCTCGGTTTCTGCTTCCATGCCCTCGTATGACGATTCATCCAACTTAAACTCCCGCAACTCCAGCAAAACCTTCTGCTGGCCAGGTGTCTCCGTGGGAGCTGTGGTAGGGTTTGTGGTTGACACTGACCCACTCTGTGCCGTGGTAGGGGATGTAGGCTGCGCAGTGGGCTGAACAGGGTCCTTCGGCTCCGAATTGCAGCCACAAAGAATCAATATCAACAGTATAAATAAAATGATAACCTTTTTCATAAACGTTTCCTTTCAGGCAATGTGATTTAATCTAAATTTCTATCGATCCATTCGTGCATTTGCTCGTCGATCTTGAAGTAAGACATAGTTCCTCCACCGTCGATCCAATCAAAGTTTGGATGTAACCCAATGAAGAACCGCAATCCGCCAGTAGTTTCAATACAAAGGCATCTATAGTCGTCGGCAAACGCAATATGTGCCTGCTGCTGTGACTCCTCACTGGAAAAACCACCAAACATTAGTTTCTGGAAATCATCATTGCTGTAGCTCCGGAGAGCAACAGTCATGTCATAAAACTCCGTTATTTCCTGCCGAGCTGTTACCGGTGTACCAACCACCTTGCTTCTGTCCCAATTCATTTCCGTAATAGATGCAATGTCGTCAGCTCTTTCAATCCCGTACACACGGTAAAGTTCCATCAGTTCTGTTTTTGTGCTGCTGTCAAACTGAAAGAAATTACAGAACAGTGCAGCATACCATGCATCGCTATCTCGCAAAACATACACACCATCACATATAGAAGGTGCATACTGATACAGTTCGATTTCGGTATCGCTTGCGGCGTATTCGTAACTAACACTTCCGTCAGATTTTAGATAGGAAAGGTGTTCACCTGCCATATCAGCAGTAATCTCGGACGGCAAGCCGTACTTCTCAAGGACTTCTGGAATATCGACTACCTCATAAATCTTTCCGTTGTATTCAAGTGCCGCAATTGCATGGACATGATCGTAGCTACTGGGGGGGATTGAATCGTAGTTACCGGGAAGAAAAAAGTCTTGATTGCCGGGGGGATTCTTGACATGAAGAAGGGGAATGACGATGCTCGCGACCAAACACAAGCATGCCACCATTGCCGCCCATCTTACCCATACCACAGCGTAACCTTTCTTCTCTGTAGTAATGGCTGCATCCTCGATTAGCTCGTTACTGATTTTCCCCATTGCATTTAAAAGCTTCTCATTTTTCACAGGGATATTCCCTCCTTTTCAAGATGCAATTTCAGTTTTATTCTCATTCGGAAAAGCAAGGACGCAACTCTACTTTCGCTCGTACGATAGGCGACTGAGAGATCCCGGATAGAATACAGATACCAGTACCGTCCAATGAAGATGTTGCGCTCTGTTCGGGGTTGCGCGCGGAGAAAAGTTTCGATAGCACTCACCAGTACCATTTCATCCGTAATCTGTTCCATATCCGTGTAGAAAGGAACACATTCCTCAAACTCTGACAAGGCAAGTTCTACCTGTCCTTTTCCACGCTTCTGAGTAGTCAGCAGCTTATAGCGATTAAGAGAAAGATTGCGCGTAATCTTACCAAGATAGGTTGCCAAACGGTTAGGCCGGTTGGGTGGAATTGATTTCCACGCATTCATCCAAGTGTCGTTGACACATTCCTCTGCGTCTTCGTTGTTATAGAGAATATTGTAGGCAATCGAGTAGCAGTAGTTTCCGTATGTATCAGCGGTTGCATTAATGGCTGCTTCATCCCGGTTCCAAAACAGTTCGATTATCTCATTGTCTTTCATTGCGTCCTCCTTTCCTTGCTGCGTAAAGGCCTTTCACCTATATACACAACAAATAATCACTTTCATTGCATCTAAAAAGGTAATTTCAAAAACTTTGTACAATTATTGAGCATATAACATAAGGGCAGGATAAGTCATCCTGCCCTTATCACTATATTGAGTAGCACAATAATGATCAGTCATACCTGTCGCAAGGGTGTACTATTTTTTAGTAATGACAATTGATAAGGCACGGAGTATTGTTGCTTTTAGTATGTCATTATCTTTTCCAATTCTAATACCAAAGACGTCCTTCATCGATGTTCCAAACGCTTGATAAAGCCCCCCAAAGAGCTCTTTCGCTAGTCCAGAAGTGATATAGGTTACATTAGTAAAATCCAAGATGATCCGACTTGGGTTCTTTTCATTATACAGTTGCACTATCTTATGAAGCCATATCTGCTCATCCTTTGTTTTCTTTTTGGATACTATATCATGGATCAGCAGACTTGCCAACACTTTTGTTCAAAAGCTCATTTTTATATATGGAAAGTTCATTACATAATACCAACGATTCAGTACATTTAATCGTACAATTAAAACTAATATTCTCAGCAATCGAAATCAAAAACAGATAATCTTCAATCGTACTTGCTTTTTCGCGATATTATCGTAATACCATAGCTAACGAAAAAGGAGGTCCTTTTTATGAAAATTTCTATGCGACCGGCGACAAAACTGCCGGAGATTATCATACACAGAAAAGTCGCTGCTTACTGTTGGGTCAGTACCACAGTTTGGAAGCGCAGTTATACTGCACGTACACCGATGGACCGCAAGTTCAAAATGCATTGAAATAAAAATAGAAGAAAGCCAACATCCTTTACAGGATGCGGCTTTCTTCTATGGACTCTCCCACGGGCTAAAAATTGCTCGCCAGCTCTCAATTTTTACACCAGTGTGCGCACTGGTGCCGCCCTTTCGAGTCCATCCTTCCAATGTACCAATAATAAAAGGGAGGCTATTGCCTCCCTTTTATTATTGGTACGAGGGTTAATAACGGACTTGACTTAAACTAATAAAATACCGGCAGAAACATACATATTCTTAAGTAAAAATCGCAGTATTACTTCTTTTTGTAAAAAAAGCGATTCGCAATTGCCACGATATCACAAGCTGAAGTTACTTCCTCTGTATTGCTATGTTTTCTAATATAGACTTTATTATTAAAGTAGGAAATATCATTTTGCGGAGGAACTTCAATCCGAACAACAGAAAGATCCCTATAGGTTACGATATCTATATTGGGAAGAACCGACAAGGCTAATGCCGTAGACAGTTTAGGGGTATCAATTGCATTTTTGATTCGCCTACAATATTCTTCAACTGAGATGTTTAAGACTTTAGTCTCCCGTTCAATTCCAACAATGTAGTGATCTGCCACATATAGTGGTTTGATATGGTCTAGATCTGCAATTCGCAGGGCATCTCGTTGCTTATCGGCTATACCAATAAACAAGTAAGCAGAACTAGATAGGCAGGAATTTGCCATACCGCATATTGTTTCTAGAATCGTATTCATTAGGTGTTCATTCTCATTGCGCTGCTCATCTAGGAACAATATGCCTTGCTTAAACTCATATCCTGCAGTTTCCACTTTTGCACGATATAGAGCAGCTTCCAGTTCGCTTATACCAATTGCTTCCCCTACTTTTTCTTCTATGCAGTTTTGTGTAATTTGGAATCTGGCATAACCCATCAAACAAGCATACTGCTTTTCTGATATAGCATCGTGGGGCACCAGCTGATTGATCTCACTAAATGCCAGACTTAGAGATGCAGTATTGGCTATTTTAGCACCTTCAAGCAGCAAATTGTATAATGCTAAGAAACTGACATAGAAACCTTCTTCAGACAATCTGTCTATATTTGCCATAGGCATTGCCAGCAGAGAAAATACTTCTTCCAACTGCGAGTTAAACACAGTAATTGGAAAGGCTTCGAGCTTAGCCTCAATCTCTTTGTGTAGTTCGCTATTTGTATTGTATGCTTCATCCAACAGAACTTCATCATGCGGTTGGCAGTGGCCTTGGATAATTGCTATGAGAATTCTGGAAAACAGAACCTCATCAGCCCCTTGCTGGAGTTCTTTCTTTGAAAAAACTCCAAACTTCTCCCATATATTCGATGTGAGTCCATTCAGTACAGAATCGGCAGAACTCGCCTTTGATGGATAAGCCTCGTTTGTTAGTGCTTTTACCGTCTCGGCAAAACGTCCTTTTGCGTTTATTCGCCGGATTTCTTGAGCGGTAAGCGGCTCTCCTGCTGTGTTTATTAAGCGAAATACTTCTGTTATCTTTTCTGTGCTAATCACATCGTTAAGCACAAAGAAATATAGTTTTTTATTTAGAAATTCTTGCTGTTGAGATTCGTCAAAAGCAATAGAGTTAATCTGAAAATCATTATCAATAAAATTGCAAATGGTCTTTATTCTTTGCTGGCCATCTATAATATCGTAGCTGTTACATTGTTCGCCTTTTGCAATGAACATTTGTCCGATATATATTCCTTGCATAATGCTATCAATTAAAAGTTCCTGCTGAGTTTCGCTCCAAACGAATTCGCGTTGATATGCGGGTACCCGCAACTGTCCTTGTTTCATCATTTGATAAACATCAGCAATGCAAATTTGCTTCTGCTCCTTATCCATTTGGTTCACCTGCCTTGATGTGCTCTTATGACAAATTGTACCATGAACCCACAGAAAACACAATTACAATATCCATATTGAAAATGATCTAATGTCCAAGTTGATGTGTTTCCTCCGCAGATTCGTCATTTCACGAAGTTCTTAGTAAAATGACAGCAGAACAACAAAAGGAGGCACAAATTATGAAATCTACATATGAAACTATGGGCGGCAAATACCAACAGAACGGTAACTATTTGCTGCCTAACTTCGAAGTACCAGAGTATCCCCAAGTAGGTATTTGGGGCGAACGCCGCCGCAAGTATCTGCGTGAGCATCAGAAGGCACTTTACACCGCAATGATGCTTAGCGATACACTGAATATCCATCTGGAGGAAGTGGACCACACCGCCAACGAAATGTACGACCGCTTAACATCACAGCTGGCAGAGCAGGAAGGTATCACAGAACAGCTGAAAGCTGCCAACCAGATGGAATGGGTGCAGCAGATGAACAACATCCGCAACCTGGTCGCAGAGATCATTTGGGAAGAGGTGATCTGTGCATGAAACACCCTAAAAAAATATTGATGCTCAGTTCGTCAGAATACCGGCTGATGCTCCATGGCTTACTTCATTTCCGCAACAAACTGATTGCACAGGGTAGATATCCGGATGCCATTGATGAACTGCTGATAAAATTACAGAAAGCCAAGCGACGCCACTAAACGAAATAGCGAACGCCCACCGGGATCAAACCGGTGGGCGTAAATCTTTTTATTGCTTTTTCTTCAAAATTTGATCAGGAAAAACAGAAGCATTGATCAATTCTGCGGG
>JAFSET010000035.1 GCA_017435615.1 Oscillospiraceae bacterium
CTTTAGGTTTTTTGTTTTGTTGTAAATGGCGCAAAGATGTTTCGTATCAGCGGTTTTCCTGTTTAATAAGGCAATAAATACCTACCAATATGTCATTGCGAGCCAGTGCGCACACTGGCGTGGCAATCTCAAAATGCAAGGATGTACAATTTTGGGCCCAAAGGACACGTTTTGGCCTGAAAATAATGATTATTTATTATTTTAGGTCCCTAATATCCTTTGACACCATAAATGAATAAAGTTTCCCCTTGAGATTGCCACGCCGCCGTTTCGGCGGCTCGCAATGACACCGCCTTAGGTTTTTGTTTTGCTGCAAAAGGAGAAAAAATGTTACGCATCACCGTTTTTCTGTTTAACGAAACGGTAGAAACCTACCGATTTGTCATTGCGAGCCAGTAGGGGACGGGTTTCCCGTCCCGCAGTTTTCGTAAAAGCTCCCAGAGGTGTTATGGCGCATTTATTTTGAGCCAGCCACTCTTGATACAAAAAGGCGCATTGCGGGATCCGCAATGCGCCTTACGTTATGCCATTTGGGCTTCCAACGGTCTGCCGCCTAAGATGTGGAAGTGCAGGTGGTGTACGGTCTGACGGGCGTCAGGGCCGCAGTTGGATACCACCCGGTAGCCGTTTTCCAGGCCCTCGGCCTGAGCAATCTGAGGAATGACCTCGAAAATGTGACCGATCAGAGCGCTGTGCTCCGGCGTGATGGCCGCAACACTTGGGATGTGGGTTTTGGGAATGACCAAAATGTGGGTGGGAGCCTGGGGCGCGATGTCCCGGAAGGCAAGGATCCGATCATCCTCATAGACCTTGGTGGAAGGGATCTCCCCGGCAGCGATTTTACAAAACAAGCAGTCCATATTTTTACCTCCTACAGACCGATAATACTGAATACGCCTGTGCTTGCCAATGCCATAATACAGCCGGCAAGCAGAACGCCTAAGGTTACGGAAACGACAGCGGACTTAAAGCCCATATTCAAAAAGCTGGCAGCCAGGGTGCCGGTCCAGGCACCGGTGCCGGGCAAGGGGATGCCCACAAACAGCAGCAGCGCCACAAACAGGCCGCCTCGCCCGGTTTTGGCGGTGAGCTTTTGACCGGCCTTTTCGCCCTTCAAAAGAAAAAAACCGCAGATCTTGCCGATGTACCGTTTATTTTGCCCCCAAAGCAGGAATTTCCGGGCAAAAAAGTATATAAAGGGAACCGGAATCATATTGCCTAAGGCACACACCGCAATGGCAACAAACTGATCCATACCCATGCGAATGGCAAAGGGTACACCGGCCCGCAGCTCGATCAGTGGCACCATGGAGATGAGAAAGGAAAGAATATACTTTGCCATGAAGGTCTCCTTTTTATTTTTTTGCTATTGTAGCATAAAAACAAAAGACTTGCAATACAGGCTTAAGACAAACTTAATGGATAAAAGGCTTTTCTTTTTATAAAAACTGTGTTATGATAACTGCGATTTTTAGCTTGCCTGAATTTTAAAACAAACGAGGATCGATATGAACGGAAGAGTATTTTTAGCCATTGCCGCCGCGGTGCTGTTTGTAGGCGGCCTGATACTGATGATCGGCCTGACTCCAGCCGTGGCCCAGAGTCCCACGGAGCCGGAGCTGACCACAGAGCCTGTGACCGTGGCGACCACACTGCCGACGGAGCTGCCTACGGAAGCTGCCACCGAGGCTCCCACCGAGCCCCCTACGGATCCGCCTACCGAGCCTGCGGAAACCACACCCCCGGAAGAGCTGGGACTGACGGCTTCCAAAGCCTTTGTGTATGACACCGGGGAAGATCGGATGAAGTATGTGGGTGGCAACGAAAATGCGCAAGTAGCACCTGCCAGCCTGACCAAGCTGCTGACGGCCTATGTGGCCCTGCAGTATTTGCAGCCGGAGGATGTGATCACTGCCGGGGATGAAGTGACCTGGATCGATCCCAATTCCTCCATTGCCTACATACAGCCCGGCCATCAGCTTACGGCCAAAATGCTGCTCCAGGGCATGATCATGCAAAGCGGCAATGATGCTGCCTATACCCTGGCAGTGGGTGCCGGCCGTATGATCGCCGGGGTGGAGGATCTGGACCGGAAGCAGGCAGTAGGCGTATTTGTGGACGAGATGAACCGTCAGGCCCGGCTTTTGGGGATGGAAAACAGCCATTTTAAGAACCCTGACGGCATCGACGAGGACGGACATTACACCACCGTCCGGGACCTTTTGACCTTGTCGCTGGCCGTGCTGGAGCAGGATGAGATCATGGAATTTGCATCTATGGCCAAGGATGATGTGGAATTTTACAGCGGTGAGACCTGCACCTGGTACAACAGCAACTATCTGCTTCAGAAGGAAAGTGAATTCTACACCCCGGAGGCAATGGGCCTGAAAACCGGCAGCACAGAAAAAGCCGGAAAGTGCCTGATCTCCCTGTTCAAAAAGGCCGACGGCTATTTGATCGTGGGCGTTTTGGGCAGCGTGGAGGACGAAGACCGCTACAAAGACACCTTGCTCCTGTATCAGGAGTACAAATAAAGGAGATGTTAGGGTGAAACCGTTGGGATTTCAAAGAGCGAAGTGGATCTTTGTAAAAAGCCCTTTGGGTGAGGTCCGCGACAAGTATTTTGATTACAAGATTCCCTTTGTTGCCCGGGAGGGCAAGGCAGAGCTTTTGATCAGCGCTCACAGCAACTACTGTGCCACAGTCAACGGTATATTTGCCGACTGCGGGCAAATGCCGGACTACGAGACCCGGCAAATTTATGACACCCTGGATATTACCGACCTGGTGCAGCCCGGGGAAAATGTACTGGAGCTGACCCAGTATGTGGCAGGCCGTTCCTTCTCTACCGGCCGCCCGGCGGTACCGGCGGTGATCTTTGAGATCCGTCAGGAAGGCACCGTGCTGGCCTATAGCGGTGAACATACTCTGTCCGGTGAAAATCGGCGGTATCTGAGCCTGAAGGAGGAGATCTCCGGCCAGTGCGGCTACAACTGCGCTTACGACGGCAACCTTCCGGACACGGTTTTTGAAGAAAGTGTTTTGGCGGATAAGCCCAGCAATCTGACCCCCCGGCCTGTCCATAAGGTCCGCATCGGTGCGCCTATGGCTGCGGAGCTGCTGACCCAGGGTCTGTTTGTGGACCGGGAGCCCAATCAGGTAAAGAGCCAGCGGATGCAGACGGCCTTCCTTTCCACCATGCTGCGTCAGGAGCTGCTGCAGGGAAAACAGCAGGCCTGCCGTTGGGGTGGTGAGACCTTGCCCTGTACCGACCTTGCCTGGCAGCTTCCGGAGGGATGCTCCGCTGACGGCGCGTATTTTGTGTTTGATTTAGGAAACGAATATGCCGGCTTCGTGGACGTGGAGCTGGAGACCCAGGAGCCTGTAGAGGTGCTCATCGGCTACGGTGAGCACTTGCAGGACCTGCGTGTCCGGGCAAAGGTCCATAGTCGCAATTTCTGCTTTGGCTACAAAGCAAAGCCGGGAAAAAACCGGTTTTTCCACAGCCTGCAGCGAATTGCGGGCCGGTACCTGCAGGTACACATCTACGGTAAGGCCGGTGTGATCAACCGGGTGGGAATTCGTTCGGCGGACTATCCGGTGACCCGTCAGCCGATGCCGGTAACGGACGGCCTGGATCAGTGGATCTGGGAGGTAGGCTGCAGGACCTTAGAGCTGTGCATGCATGAGCATTATGAGGATTGCCCCTGGCGTGAACAGGCTTTGTATACCATGGACAGCCGGGTGCAGATGCTCTGCGGCTACTATGCCTACAAGGAGTATGCCTTTGCCCGGGAAGCATTGCGGACCGCACTGGAATCCTTGCGGCCGGACGGTCTTTTGGAGCTGTGTCCTCCCGGCCTTGTCAGCTTGAATATTCCCAGCTATACGGCGGTTTATGTCCGGCAGGTGCTGGAATATATGCAGTATTCCGACGACCTGACTTTGGGGCAGGAGTGCTTTGAAGGCCTGACCCGGATCGTGGAGGGACTGCGGCAGCGCATTGACGAAACAGGTCTGTTTGCCGGCCATCAGGGCCACGAATACTGGCATTTTTATGAGTGGCGTCCCGGTATGCATACCTTAGGCATCACAGAACCCGGGTTTTACGAAGCACCTATGCAGGCATTTGTTGCGGATGCTTTCTCCTGCTATGATCAGATCTGCACTGTCCTGAAGAAGCCCGGCGGCGCTGTGTACGCTCAGGCGGCAAAGGACCTGCTTTGCAAGGCTCATCAGGTGTTTTTTGACCCGCAGGCCGGTGCCTACAAGACCCATCCGAAGGATGAAGCACCTGTCCATGAGCTGACCCAGGCAATGATGCTGTTCACCGGCGGTGTGCCGGAGGAGGAGCAAGCGCGGGTCCGGCAGTCCATTATGGACGGCAAGCTGATCCCCACCTCTTTGAGTATGACCATCTATACCTATGAGGCCTTGCTGCAGGATGCGGAAAATAAGGCCTTTGTTCTGGAAAAGATCCGTCAGGTCTGGGGCGAAATGCTCCGGGCCGGAGCACAGACCTTCTGGGAAACAGAAGACGGACACTGGGATTTTGACCGGGCCGGCAGCCTGTGCCACGGCTGGTCGGCAGTGCCGATCTACATCTTCGCCCGATACGGATTGGAGAACTGAAAAAAGGGAGTGCCGCAAATTTTGCGACACTCCCTTTTTGTGCGATTACTGGTCTTCTTCCGGGGTCATATCCAGGGTGATGATCCTGTTTTTCGGACGAAGCTGGGTGCATTTGACACCGGCGGAATTCAGCATCCGCTTGGAAGCCAGGGTGGTAGGCGTGGTGGCGTACTTATCGGACAGATAGTAAACCTCCTTGACGCCGCTTTGGATAATGGCCTTGGCACATTCGTTGCAGGGGAACAGGGCCACATACAGCTTGCTGCCGCGCAGGTCCCGTCCGTTGGCGTTCAAAATAGCGTTGAGCTCCGCATGGACCACATAGGGGTACTTGGTTTCTTCTCCCTCCCGGCCCCAGGGATACTCGTCATCGGAGCAGCCGGCAGGCATACCGTTGTAGCCGGTGGAAATGATGATATTGTCCTGAGATACGATGCACGCACCCACCTGGGTGTTGGGGTCCTTGCTCCGCCGGGCAGCCAGCATGGCAATGCCCATAAAGTATTCATCCCAACTGATGTAATCTGTCCGCTTCATAGCCGCTCCTTACTCAAAGAAATCCTTGATGGTATCGAAAAACTTTTTCCGCTTGGGATTGGTCTTGCCGTCCAGGGTCTTTTCCAGCTTTTCCAGCAGCTCCCGCTGCTCCCGGGTCAGCCGTGTGGGGGTTTCCACCACCACGGTAAACCGCTGATTGCCACGGCGCTTGGGGTTGCCCACCTGGGGAATACCCACACCGGCAATGGTGAATTCTCTGCCGGTCTGCGTGCCCTCAGGCAGATCGAAGCTTCTCTTTCCCTCCAGGGTAGGCACTTCAATCACAGAGCCTAAAGCCGCCTGGGTGAAGGTGATCGGCACCTCGCACAGCACATCCATATTCTCCCGGCGGAAAATGGGATGGCGGCGGATATAGACCTCTGCCAGAACATCTCCGCTGGGGCCGCCGTTAGAGCCGACGCAGCCCTCGCCACGGACACGGATGCTCTGTCCGGCGTCCACACCGGCAGGCACCTTGACCTTGATCTTTTGGGTGCGGCGGACCTTGCCCTTGCCCCGGCAGGTGTTGCAGGGGTTTTTCACCATTTTGCCTCTGCCGCCGCAGGCGGGGCAGGTGGTGGTGGACTGAACGGCCATGCCCATAAAGTTCTGCGTAGTCCGGACCTGACCGGCACCACGGCATTGGCTGCAGGTTTCGATCACACCGTCCGCGGATCCGGTACCGTTACAGGAGCCGCAGTTTTCGATGCGCTGCACATTGACCTCTTTTTCCGTGCCGAAGGCTGCTTCCTCGAAGGTAAGCTCCAGCCGGATGCCCACGTTCTCACCGCGCATAGGGGCATTACGCTGGGCCTGACGGCTTCTGCCGCCGCCAAAGATGTCACCGAAAATGTCACCAAAATCGCCAAATCCGCCGAAACCGCCGAAGCCGCCGCCGTAACCGCCGCCACCGGCACCGAAGTTGGGGTCCACGCCTGCGTGACCGAATTGGTCATAGCGGCTGCGCTTTTCATCGTCGGACAGCACTTCGTAAGCCTCGCCCAGCTCCTTGAACTTTTCCTCCGCGGTTTTGTCACCGGGGTTGCGGTCCGGATGGTACTTCATAGCCGACTTTCGGTAGGCCTTTTTGATCTCCTCGGCGCTGGCGCCCTTTTCAACGCCCAGCACCTCATAATAATCTCGTTTATTCTCTGCCATAACTACACCTTTCCAACTTCCGGCTTATAGAGCACCTATACGTCCTCTCCCTTTGGGAGAGGTGTCAGCCCGAACGGGCTGACGGAGAGGGTTTTTCAATGTTTTACAGCCCTCTCAGTCAAAAATCAGAGATTTTTGCCAGCTCTCCCAGAGGGAGAGCGTGTAGTTCCTTAATGTCTGCAACAGCTCTATAAATCGGAATTTGCCAATATACGCCCTAAAGGGGCGGTTTTGGCCGCCCCTTGGGGATGATTAGTCTACTGTTTCGTAATCGGCATCCACAACGCCGTCATCACCGGGCTGGCCTGCCTGACCCTCCTGGGGCGCGGCATTCTGATACAGCTTCTCGGATACAGCGTAGAAAGCCTTCTGGACCGCATCGGTGGCATCCTTGATGGCCTGGATATCGGTACCCTTGTTGACTTCCTTCAGGTTGTCAACGGCACTCTGAATATTGGCCTTCTCGTCAGCGGAGATCTTGTCGCCCAGCTCGCCCAGGGTCTTTTCGGTCTGATAGATCACCTGGTCGGCGGTGTTGTGGGTGTCCACTTCGTCCTTACGGGCCTTATCCTCGGCAGCGTACTGCTCAGCCTCACGGACAGCCTTGTCGATGTCCTCCTGGCTCAGGTTGGTGGAGGCGGTGATGGAGATCTGCTGCTCCTTGCCGGTGCCCAGGTCCTTGGCAGATACCTTCACGATGCCGTTGGCATCGATGTCAAAGGTAACTTCGATCTGCGGCACGCCACGGGGAGCCGGCGCAATGCCGGTGAGCTGGAAGCGGCCCAGGGTCTTATTGTAGGCAGCCATCTCACGCTCGCCCTGCAGCACATGGACCTCAACGGAAGTCTGACCGTCAGCGGCGGTGGAGAAGATCTGGCTCTTACGGGTGGGGATGGTGGTGTTGCGGTCGATCAGACGGGTGAATACGCCGCCCATGGTCTCAATACCCAGGGACAGGGGAGTCACGTCCAGCAGGACCACGTCCTTCACGTCGCCGGTGAGCACGCCGCCCTGAATGGCTGCGCCCACAGCAACGCACTCGTCGGGGTTGATGCCCTTGAAGCCGTCCTTGCCGGTGATGCCCTTAACAGCATCCTGAACAGCGGGGATTCTGGTGGAACCGCCAACCAGCA
>JAFSET010000036.1 GCA_017435615.1 Oscillospiraceae bacterium
CCGTGGTGCTCCGCGCAGCGAATTATAAATTACTATGATTGCCGGGGGCAATCATACCTCAGTTAAAATCACTGGTGTGGCAATCCGTTCTCTTGCAATGCGCAGCATTGCGCCGCCTATAGGGCGGCAATTTAATACCAGTAACAGCTTGATACACTGAAATTTGAAGATTACAGGCAAACCGTATCCGTGTGCATTTTTTGAGTTTTAAATGAATGGAGTTGGAAACTGACTTTATGAAACTGAAAACCACATTGCTTGGAAAAACATATGCCTTTCGAAGCTTAAAAGAAGTGCTCGCCAAGGCCAATGAGGAAAAGACCGGCGACAAGCTGGCAGGCCTGGCGGCGGAGTCGGCTCAGGAACGGGTGGCGGCAAAGGTGGTGCTGTCGGCGGTGCTGCTGAAGGACCTGCGCAACGCACCGGCTGTACCCTATGAGCAGGACGAGGTGACCCGGATCATTCAGGATGATGTCAACGAGCCTCAGTATCAGAAAATCCAAAACTGGACGGTGGCAGAGCTCCGGGAATGGCTGCTCAGTGAAAAGACCACCGGGGCGGATATTCGCCGCCTCAGCCGGGGTTTGACCTCGGAAATGGTGGCGGCGGTGGCAAAGCTTATGAGTAACCTGGATCTGATCTACTGCGCCAACAAGATCACCGTTACGGCCCACTGCAATACCACCATCGGCCTGCCGGGAACCCTCTCCTGCCGCCTGCAGCCCAATCATACCACCGACGACCCGGACGGCATTACCGCCTCCACATTGGAGGGCCTGTCCTTCGGTGCCGGTGATGCGGTGATCGGACTGAACCCGGTGACCGACTCTCCGGAACAGGTGGGGAAGGTCCTGCGGCGGTTTCAGGAAATTGTGGACCACTGGCAGATCCCGACTCAGATCTGTGTGCTGGCCCATGTGACGGCCCAAATGAAGGCAGTCCGGGACGGCGCGCCGGCAGATCTGATCTTCCAGTCCATTGCCGGCTCACAAAAGGGCAACGAGGCTTTCGGCTTTTCTGCTGCCACTTTGGAGGAGGCTCGGCAGCTTCTTCTGCAGCAGGGTACCGCAGAGGGTCCCAATGTGATGTATTTTGAGACCGGACAGGGCTCGGAGCTGTCCAGCAATGCCCATTTTGACACGGATCAGGTCACCATGGAAGCCCGGTGCTACGGCTTTGCCAAGCGGTTTTCGCCGTTCTTGGTCAATACGGTGGTGGGCTTTATCGGTCCTGAATACCTGTACGATGCCCGTCAGGTCACCCGGGCCGGCCTGGAAGACCATTTTATGGGCAAGCTGACCGGCATTTCCATGGGCTGCGACTGCTGCTACACCAACCATATGAAGGCGGACCAAAACGACATTGAGAATTTGGCTGCCTTGCTGACCATGGCCGGCTGCAATTATTTTATGGGAATTCCCCACGGTGACGATATTATGCTCAATTATCAAACCACCGGCTTCCGGGAAACCGCCGCTTTGCGTGAGCTTACCGGCAAGACTGCCATTCCGGAATTTCAGCGGTGGTTGGAAAAAATGGGCTTTGTGGAAAATGGCAGACTGACCGCAAAGGCCGGCGACGGCTCTGCGCTGCTGTTTTAAGGAGGCATCAACATGAACAAACAGGAATTGACGGCCCTGATCACTCAGCTTATGGGGACGGTGGGGCAGGAGCCGACAGTCAAAGGCAGTGACTATAAACCGACGGACCCGGGTCCGCAGCAGCCGGATACCCAGTACCATGACGGGGATTTTGTAGAGGATGTAACAAAGCTGGACCTGCGGAAGCTGTACCTGGTGGAGCAGCCTGAGCAAAAGGAAGCATACAGCCGCCTGAAGGAGCGCACACCGGCCCGCCTTGGCTGCGGCAAAGCCGGTCCCCGGTACAAAACCCTGACTATGCTGCGCTTCCGGGCAGACCACGCGGCAGCCCAGGATGCGGTTTTTTCCCAGGTTCCCGAGGATTTTGGGGAGAAAAACGGCATGATCTGCTTGCAGACCCGGTGCAAGGATAAGGATCAGTATCTGACCCGGCCGGATATGGGCCGGTGCTTTGACGAAGAAAATCAAAAGAAGCTGAAAAATGCTATTTCCGGCGCGCCCCGGGTGCAGCTTGTGGTGGGTGACGGCTTGTCCTCCGCCGCCATTATGGCCAACGCCATGGACTGTATGGCCGCCATCCGGGACGGCCTGAAGCTAAAGGGGATCGACACCGGGAAAGCGGTATTCGTGCGTTACTGCCGGGTAGGTGCCGGTGACGCGGTGGGAGATGTGACCGGCTGCGAGCTGGTATGCGTGCTGGTGGGAGAACGGCCCGGACTGGTAACGGACAAGAGTATGTCCGCCTATATCACCTATCAGCCCCACACCGGAGTGTCGGAGTCCAGCCGGACGGTGGTATCCAACATTCACGCCCAGGGCACCCCGGCGGTGGAAGCCGGCGCCCATATTGCGGAGCTGATCGATACCATTTTGAAGAAGAAGGTCTCCGGTGTGGGCCTGCATTTGGAGGAGCCGAGATGATTCCAGTGAAGGTTTTGGCGGTGCGCCATTTAGCCAGTGCCAGTCCGGCCCTGTGCAAAGCGTTGGGTGCGCCGAAAAATTCCCCCTGCCTTGCTATGCTGACCACCGACAGTGACGATGCCACCTATATTGCCCTGGACGCTGCTACAAAGGCCGCCGATGTGTCTGTCAGCTACAGCCGCAGCTTTTACGCCGGTGCAGCCAATGCCTCCACGCCCTATGCCGGAGAGGTGATCGGCATTTTGGCAGGACCGACGCCCGGGGCTGTGCGCAGCGGTATGGATGCGGCACTTTCCTGCCTGGAGCGTGTAGGCTTTGAGGAAATTCAGGGCGTTCCCTATCTTGCCCATACCGTCAGCCGTACCGGCTCGTTTTTGTCAAAGCAGGCAGGGGTGCCGGAAGGGTCGGCCCTGGCTTACCTGATCGCACCGCCGCTGGAAAGTATGTATGCCATGGACAGCGCCCTGAAGGCGGCGGATGTGACGCTGTGCAAGCTGTTTGCGCCTCCCAGTGAGACCAATTTCGGCGGCGGCTTGCTGACCGGCACCCAATCGGCCTGCCAGGCAGCCTGTGCGGCCTTCGCCGCAGCCGTAGCCGACGTGGCACAAAGACCGAAATAATTTTCAGTTTATCGAGCAGATTGCCCTGACGGGCAATGGCATTCTTCGAATGCCGGGGAAACGGATTGCCACGCCAGTGTGCGCACTGGCTCGCAATGACAAGTCGGTAGGTTTCTACCGTTTCGTTAAACAGGAAAAACGCTGATGCGTAACA
>JAFSET010000037.1 GCA_017435615.1 Oscillospiraceae bacterium
ATGTTACGCATCAGCGTTTTTCCTGTTTAACGAAACGGTAGAAACCTACCGACTTGTCATTGCGAGCCAGTGCGCACACTGGCGTGGCAATCCGTTTCCCCGGCATTCGAAGAATGCCATTGCCCGTTAGGGCAATCGGCTTGATAAACTGAAAGTTACACCTCAATTGGGGCTGGGGCGGCAATTGCAGGGCAGATATGTTTTTGGTTTTATGCGCAATTTTCTTGATATTACGTTCCAAATTTGATATGCTATATAAAACCAATACAAAGGAGACCGTTTATGAAAGCTTTTATGGACCGGGATTTTCTGCTGGAAACAGAAACCGCCCGGCATCTTTTCCACGACTATGCCGAAAACCTGCCGCTGATCGATTACCACTGCCACCTCAGCCCCCGGGAGATCTACGAGGACCGGCGGTTTGATAATTTGGCCCAGGTATGGCTGGGCGGCGTACAGCCTGACGGCAGCTACTTCGGTGACCACTACAAGTGGCGTGTGATGCGCTCCAACGGCGTTGCGGAGGAATACATCACCGGAACAAAGCCGGACTTTGAACGCTTTATGAAATTCGTGGAGGCCCTGGAGCTGGCCATCGGCAACCCCATGTACCACTGGTGCCATTTGGAGCTGCAGCGGTTTTTCGGCGTTACCGAACCGCTGACCACGGAAAGCGCCCCGCGGATCTGGGAGCACTGCAACAAGCTGCTGCAGCAGGATCCCCAGATGTCTGCCCGGGGACTGATCCGCAATGCCAATGTGGCCTTTATCGGTACCACCGATGACCCGGTGGACGATCTGCACTGGCATGAGCTGCTCTGCGCCGATCCTTCTTTTACCACCACCGTTGCCCCCTCCTTCCGCCCGGACAAGGCCATCAACATCCACAAGGACGGCTGGGCAGCCTACATGGCGCAACTTGCCCAAAGCGTGGGCAAAACCTCCCTTGCTACCTTTGCCGATGTGCTGGACGCCCTGACCCAGCGGCTGGAATTCTTCCACGCCCACGGCTGCAAGGCCAGTGATCACGGCCTGGATTACATTCCCTTCCAAAGCTTTACCACGGAGCAGGTTGAAGCGGTATACAAAAAGGCACTTCGCGGCGAAACCCTGACGGTAATGGAAACCGAGCAGTATCAGACCGCTGTGCTGCTCCACCTGGGGAAAGGTTATCACCGCCTGGGCATTGCCATGCAGCTTCACTATTCCTGCCTGCGCAACAATAACAACCGGATCTTCAAGCTGCAGGGCCCGGACACCGGTGTGGACTGCATCAGCCAAAATACCTGCGGCGGCAACATCACCCAGCTACTGTCTGCCCTGGACGAGCAGCTTTGCTGCCCGCAAACCATCCTGTACTCCTTAAATCCTGCGGACAATGCCCAGCTTGGCACCATCATCGGCTGCTTCCAGGACAGCTCCGTCCCCGGCAAGATCCAGCACGGCTCTGCCTGGTGGTTCAACGACAACAAAACCGGTATGCAGGAGCAGATGATCTCTCTGGCCAATCTGGGGCTTTTGGGCAACTTCATCGGTATGCTCACCGATTCCCGTTCCTTCCTGAGCTATCCCCGGCATGAGTATTTCCGTCGGATCGCCTGCAATTTGATCGGCAATTGGGTGGAAAACGGCGAATATCCCAATATCGAGTCCTCCCTGAAAAAGATCGTTGAGGGCATCTGCTGCCAAAATGCCGTCCGTTACTTTGGCCTGAAATAAAATCGGAGAGCAGACTATGGAGCAAGGAAAACTTTACTATCAGGACTGTCATTTAAAAACCTTTCAGGCCACGGTGCTTGCCTGTGAACACACGGAAAAAGGCTATGAGGTCCTGCTGGATCAGACCGCTTTTTACCCGGAAGGAGGCGGTCAGGCCTGCGATACCGGCACATTGGACGCTGTCCGGGTGCTGGATGTCCGGGAACGACAGGAGCAGGTAGTTCATTACTGCGACGGTCCGCTGACTGTTGGTCAGCGCGTCACCGGCACCATCGACTGGGACCGGCGGTTCGACCTGATGCAGCAGCACACCGGTGAGCATCTGCTCTCCGGGCTGATCCATGACCGGTTTGGCTATCACAATTCCGGTTTCCATGTGGGCGCACAGGTGATGGAGGTGGATTTTGACGGCCCCATCGATCCCCAGGCTCTATCAGAGCTGGAACAGCAGGCCAACGCCCTGGTGTGGGCCAATCTGCCGGTAAACTGCTTCTATCCCTCCCCTGAGGAGCTTCCCACCATCGGCTACCGGACAAAACGGGAGCTGCCCTGGCCGGTGCGGATCGTGCAGATCCCCGGTGGGGATACCTGCGCCTGCTGCGGCGTGCATGTTGGCAGCACCGGCGAAGTGGGCCTGATCAAGATCCTCTCCTGCGTAAAATTCCACGGCGGTGTCCGCCTGGAAATGGTCTGCGGCAGCAGAGCCTACCGGTATATCCGGGATGTCTTTGACCAAAACCGGAAGGTATCCCAGCTTCTTTCTGCCAAGGTGCTGGAAACGGCTACGGCGGTGGAAAAGCTGCAGCAGAGCTTCCACGCGGAAAAATTCCGGGCAACGGGCCTGGAAAAGCAGGTCTTTGATGCCATTGCCGAAAGCTACCGGGATGCCGGCTTTGCCCTGTGCTTTCAGCCGGGACTGGACGGCGGCAGTGTCCGGGAGCTGGCAAACAGGATCGCTTCGGTTTGCGGCGGAATTGCCGCTGTGCTCAGCGGCAGTGATGAAGAAGGCTACAGCATCTGCCTTGCCAGCACCGGTGAGGATGTAAGGCCACTGGGTCAGGCGACAGTGCAGGCACTGAACGGCCGTGGCGGCGGCAAGCCGGGTGCCTTCCAGGGAACCCTCCGGGCCACCAAAGGCGAAATCGAAACATTTTTTAAACAGTAAACTTCCAGGGGCGTTGCGGAAAATGCAACGCCCCTTCGTTATATTTCTGGGTAAATTCCAGTTTATCGAGCCGTTAGATATACGAGAAAACCTTCCAGAGATGTGTCATTGCGAACCAGTGCGCACACTGGTGTGGCAATCTCAAAATGCAAGGCAATGTATTGTACATCCTAAAGGACCCGTGCCAGCCAAAAAAATATTTATTATTTAAGGGTCCCAATATCCTTTGGTAATCTGAATGAATAAAGTTCCCCTTTGAGATTGCCACGCCGCCAATTCGGCGGCTCGCAATGACACCGCTTAAGGTTTTTGTTTTGCTGCAAAAGGAGAAAAAATGTTACGCGTCAGCGTTTTTCCTGGTTAACGAAACGGTAGAAACCTACCGACTTGTCATTGCGAGCCAGTGCGCACACTGGCGTGGCAATCCGTTTCCCCGGCATTTGAAAAAATGCCATTGCCTGTCAGGGCAATCGGCTCTATAAACTGGAATTTGTCGCGAATTACGGTTTTCCTGAACGGTCCATCCGTTTTCTTCCTCTGTTGATCCCACCGCGGAGCAGTACGAACCGGTCCGCGGTTACAGATTTTTGGTAAAAATGATGAAAAAACTTCAAAATATTCAAAAAATCCACTTGCGTTTTGTGCGAAATGGCTTTATAATGATTGTAATCTGGGAAGTATGGTAATATTTACTATTCGATCCGGAAATCCTGCCGCTTGGAGGAAAAGACGTGGGTGAATTGATCGGCGTTCTGTCCGGCAAGGGCGGAACCGGAAAAACCTCTGTTTGCGCTGCCGTTGCATCTGCGCTGGCACAGTTCGGCGAACGGGTGCTGTGCATCGACTGCGATGTGGGGCTGAGAAATTTGGATATTGCCCTGGGCATGAGTGATGTGGCAGCTTTGAGCTTTGACGATGTATGCTCCGGCTCCTACAGCCTGCTGCAAGCCGCCAAGCACCCCATCTATGCCCCCCTGCAATTTTTAACAGCTCCTATGAACTGCCCTCCGGAGCAGATCGATATAGAAGCCTTTGGGCAGATGCTTGCCCAGGCGAGAAAGCATTTCAGCTATATCTTTTTGGATGCCCCCGCAGGACTGGAAGCCGGTTTCCATTTGGCTGCCCGTTTTGCTGACCGGATCCTGCTGGTCACCGGCTCCGACCCGGCAGCCATCCGGGACGCCTCCCGTGCCGCGGAGGTGCTGGAGCTGATGGGCAAGACCAATGTACGGTTGGTTGTCAACCGGGTCAACGAAAAAATGTTTTCCAAAATGAAGCTGACGGTGGATGACATTATGGATCAGGCCGGAATTCCGCTGCTGGGATTGGTGCCGGAGGATCACAATGTGGTGCTGGCCGCCGCCTTCAAAAAGCCCCTGCTGTTCCAAACCCGGAAGGGCGCAGCGGCTGCCTGCAGCAGAATTGCCAAACGGCTGCAGGGTATGAATGAAAAGATCCGTTTATAACAACTGTTTGATAAAAAGGAGAGAGAGTCTGTGAACATCGCATTTTTGGCCCATGATAAAAAGAAAGAATTGATGGTGCAGTTTTGTACAGCTTACAAAAGTGTGCTGTGCAAGCATAATCTTTTTGCCACCGCCACCACCGGCCGGCTGATCGCGGACAATACCGGTCTGCCTATCACCCTCCTTTTGTCCCATAAACAGGGCGGTCACCAGCAGATCAACGCCCGGATCGCCTACAACGAGATCGATCTGGTGCTGCTGTTTACCGACCCCAACACCACCGACCCCTGGGATGACAGCCAAATGATCGAGACCATTCGACATTGCGATAAGCACAATGTGCCCATTGCCACCAATTTGGGCAGTGCTGAGGTGGCCATTATGGGTCTGCAGCGCGGTGACCTGAACTGGCGTGAAATGGCTCACAGCAAGCCGAAATTCTAAAACACCGGCCGCCCGACCACCGGTCAATGTCGCTTAAGTTGGTGTCATTCCGAGCCAGTGCGCACACTGGCGTGGGAATCTCAAAAAACAACGTCATTCTTTGAGATTGCCACACCAGTGACATAGGTCACTGGTTCGCAATGACAGTAAGGTAAGCTAAATGACATTGCGCCCACCGGTTGGGCGGTATTTTTGTAATAAGGAAGGATCGTATATGGAACGAATCAAACCCCGGACCCTGTCCGGTTTTATGGAACTGCTGCCGGAGAAGCAGGCCCGGCTGGAGCGTATGATGTCCGTCCTCAGGGATACCTACAGCCTGTACGGCTTTGCCCCTCTGGACACCCCTGCTATTGAGGATGCGCAAATTCTCCTTGCCAAGGGCGGCGGCGAAACAGAAAAGCAGATCTACCGCTTTCAAAAAGGTGACAGTGACTTAGCCCTGCGCTTTGACCTGACAGTACCCCTGGCCAAATATGTGGCCCTGCACTACAACGAGCTGGCATTCCCCTTCCGCCGGTATCAGATCAGCAAGGTCTACCGGGGCGAACGGGCACAGCGTGGCCGGTTCCGTGAGTTTTATCAGGCGGACATCGATATCATCGGTGACGGCAAGCTGGATGTGCTGAACGAGGCTGAGATCCCGGCCATTATCTACCGGGTCTTCCGTGGCTTTGGCCTGAAGCGGTTCCAGATCCGGGTGAATAACCGGAAAATCCTCAGCGGCTTTTATGCCATGCTGGGTCTGACAGAGCAAAGCGGTGACATTATGCGCACCGTGGACAAGCTGGAAAAGATCGGCCCGGAGAAGGTGCGCAACATTCTTTGCACCGATTGCGGCCTGTCCGACGAACAAGCTCAGGAGATCCTCAGCTTTATTGCCATCACCGGCTCCAATGAGCAGGTTTTGCAGGCCTTGCAGGGCTATGCAGGCCGCAACGAGCTGTTTGACCAGGGTCTGCAGGAGCTGCGCCAGGTCACCGACAATCTGGCAGCCTTCGGCGTGCCGGAGGAAAACTTCGCAGTGGATCTGACCATTGCCCGGGGCCTGGATTACTACACCGGCACTGTGTACGAAACCACACTGCTGGATCATCCTCAGATCGGCTCTGTCTGCTCCGGCGGACGTTACGACAACTTAGCCGGCTACTATATCGACAAGGAGCTGCCCGGCGTGGGCATTTCCATCGGCCTGACCCGGCTTTTTTATGTGCTGGATGAACAGGGTCTGCTCAATCCTGCCCTGCCTGCAGCCCCGGCAGATGCCCTTGTGCTGCCGATGACCGAGGATCCTGCCCCTGCCATTGCGCTGGCTGAGCAGCTTCGCCAGGCCGGTGTCCGGGTGCAGCTTTACGCCGAAAAGAAGAAATTCAAGCAGAAAATGAGCTATGCCGACAAGCTGAAGGTCCCCTACGCTGTACTGTTAGGTGAGGACGAGATCGCCGCCGGCCAGTGCTCTGTGAAAAATATGGTCACCGGCGAGCAGGTCACTTTGGCCCCCGATGCCGCAGCCAAATTCATTTTGGACGGCCTGGCAGAGCAAAACGGCCCCATCATTTTGGAGTAAGCTATGGAGCAGCGGTTTCTTACTGCCTGGAAAAAGGCCCGGACGGAGGCAGAAAGCTTAGGCGTTCGGCTGCGGCCCTTGCCGGAGCAGCCACTGGACAGCGCCCGGCGGATGCTCTCCGGCAACCGGGACAGCGACGGCTTCGGCCATCTGCAAAGGCTGGGCAGACTGGACCTGTCCCTGGAACATTTGGCCACCCAAAAGGCCTACACCGCCCTGTTTACCGACGAACAGGTAAACAATGCCCTCATGCGCCTGTTGGATGCAGGCTTCCGATTTTCATAAAAAAGTCGCGCTGGTCTTCCCCGGCGCGACCTTTTTATACCCCATAGGCAAAAATGATTGATTCTTTTTTGAGGACTCGTAGGGACACCCCTCCCGGGGTGTCCGCAAAGATTTTGGGGCTCGATGCACCAAAATCTTTCTATTGCGTTTACGCACAAGAACAAAATTGGCCCATCGAGGTCCAATTTTGTTTCGGACACCCCGGGAGGGGTGTCCCTACGATCATTCTGCAACCGCTCGATAAACTGAAATTTAACGACTTGCTGCTTAAGTTGACAGCGTTGCCAGAGAAAAGAGGAAATCTGCTCCCACCGTGAGGACTTCTTCCTCAAACTGAAAAACAGGACTGTGCAGCGGCGGCGTATTCCCAATGCCCAGCAAAAAATAAACACCGGGTACCCTCTGCTGATACCGGGAAAAGTCCTCCGCCGTCATCAGCGGTTTGGGAAGACTCCCCACCGGAAGCTGCCGCCGAACCTGCCGCAGCAGTGCCGGGTGGTTCTCCACCGCCGGGTAACCTTCTGTGAACCGGACCTGCGCCTCACAGCCCCACCGTCTTGCCTTGCGCCGGGCAATGCCCACCATTTTTTTCTTTAGACGGCGGCGCTTTCCCTGACCGGCAGCACGCACAGAGCCGGAAAGCACCGCCCGGTCACAAATCACATTGCCGGCTGTGCCGGCGTTCAACACCCCAAATTTTACAAGGTGATCTTGTCCTGTGAGCCGTCCGCAAGCCTGATAAAAGGCACAGGCCGCACCAAGGGCATCCCAGCCCTTTTTCCATTGGGCAACATGGACACTTTTGCCGGTAAATATCACCTGTGCGCCGCAGCTATGGCCCATCAGCACCCCGGAACGGCTGAATAGCTGCCCCTTGGGAAGACCGGGCCATAGATGCAAGCCAAAGATGGCAGTCACCTGATACTGTTCCAGCAGGCCGGTATCGCAAATATCCTTGGCACCGCCGTCGGTCTCCTCCGCCGGCTGAAAGATCAGCAGGATATTATGGGGTAACTTTCTTTGCCGGTGGATCCGCCGGGCCAACTCCAGCACCATAGCACAATGCCCGTCATGGCCGCAGGCGTGCATCCGGCCCGGATGCTGAGAGCTCCAGGGCAAGCCGGTCTGCTCCGCAATGGGAAGCGCATCCATATCCGCCCGGAAAGCCAGGGTTTTCGGCTGACCGAAATCAAAAAAAGCGCAAAGCGCCCCTTCCGACGGCGCAAACACCCAGCAGCTTAACCC
>JAFSET010000038.1 GCA_017435615.1 Oscillospiraceae bacterium
AAATGCCGAGGAAACGGATTGCCACGCCAGTGTGCGCACTGGCTCGCAATGACAAATCGGTGGGCTTCTTCTGTTTCGTTAAACAGGAAAAACGCTGATGCGTAACATTTTTTCTGCTTTTACAGCAAAACAAAAACCTAAAGCGGTGTCATTGCGAACCAGTGACCGTGGTGCTCCGCGCAGCGAATTATAAATTACTATGATTGCCGGGGGCAATCATACCTCAGTTAAAATCACTGGTGTGGCAATCCGTTCTCTTGCAATGCACAGCATTGCGCCGCCCATAAGGCGGCAATTTAATGCCAGTAACTGCTCGACAAACTGGAATTTAAGATCTTCCGGCACTGCCGGAAGGAAAGCTTTATCCAATCCTGCGGGCTTCCAGATAGTACCGCTTTTCCTGGGCGTGGCCCATGGAGAAGGTCTTCCGGGGCAGCGTTCCGCCGGCAATGATGCTTTGGAAAAAGGATTTTTTATCCACAGCCGGAAGGATCAGGCCTAATGTGTTGGGGACTTCGGCAAGCTGCTGCACAGCATCCTGCCCGTGGATGTAATCCACCGTTCCCCGGTGGATTTCCAAATAGCTGTCGATAAAATCCTGAACAAGTCCCACCGGCAGCACCCCTTCCTCAGGTGATACACAGAAGCTTCCATGCTCAGCACCGATGTGCCAGCCGACGCTCACGCCTTCTCGCTTCCCAAGGGCCTGTTGCAGCGCGTCCAGCAAGGCCTGGGGGTCACAGTCCTTTATGATGCGGTGGATCGGCTCAAAGATCTGGGCCTGATCGTGAATATTTTCCAGCTCCACCAGGGCGTAACGGGCCGCCTCACAAGGCTTTCCTAATGCTTTCAGTTCCTCGTAGCAGCCCTTAGCCGCTGCCAAAGAGTGGTTGCCGTCACCCACGGCATACAGCACCGCTCCGGGGCCGTACTGTGCTGTCATGCGGTCCTCATAGCTTTGAAGCTGGGCGGAAAATTCCGCCTGGTTTTTTCCGTCTACCAGCCAGCCACGGATCCTGCCGCCGCCGGCCATCAGCTCAAAATCGTACAGAAGGGGCAGCTCCTGCTTTTTGGCCGTGAGCGACTCCAAAAGCCGCTGCTGCTGATCGTCACACAGCACCAGCACGTGGGGAAGCTCCAAGGTGGCTCCTCTGCGGATATCCATACGGGGCGGCACCCGGTCTGCTACGGTTTCCTCCGTGGCACGGATCACCGACTGGGACTGCGGAGAAAAATCGTACTGCTCCAGATCCACACAGCCCACAACACCTTTGCGGACACTGCCGTTTAGCAGCGTCCGTTCCACGTAAAGAAAGCACTGGGCGTACTCCCTGAAAAGTCCTTCGTTTATATAACGGCGCATGGTTTCATTGATGGAAGCAATGGCTGCAGAGCAATCCTCCTCCAGGTCTGTCTCCGGAAGGATCAGATGCAGGGTAGAAGGGGACTCTCCAACCTGCTTGCGTACACGCTGCCAGTATTCCGGCTGAGAAACAAACTGATCACAGGCGATCACTGCCCAGTTATCCATAGCCGGGATCTTTGGAAGTAAAATATTTGCACATTGAAACGGATGCATAGGGAGTCCTCCTGTTAAGCCGAATGGTGAATAGAGGTATTATAACCTCGGGTGCGCGGGGATGCAACCCCCAAAATAACGGTTCTTGCTCAAAAAAACGCGGATGTAATCCGTGGCGGTTAGTATAAGAAACAAAAAACTCAGGATTTTGTTGCAATTTGGGGAGTTTTATGCTATCATAAAATAGCGTTGGTTTGAAGCAGCGGACGCAATACAGCAGGGAAGAGGTAGGTTCTTATGAAAAGCGGTTTGAAACTGAAAAAGCTGGAGCACTGGCATATCATCGCTTTGATCATGATGGTTTTTGATGTGATCGCGGTCAATTTCAGCTATTTCATGGGCTTGTGGTTCCGCTTTGACTGCGCCGTATCCATGATCGATCCGGATTATTTGTATATGTTTTTCCGGTTTATCCCTGTCAGCAGCCTGATCTGTTTGATCGTATTCCGGGCATTCCGGCTGTATAACAGCATTTGGCGGTTTGCCAGCTATACAGAGCTGATGCGCATCCTGATCGCGGCGCTGTGCAACACGGTGCTCCATGTTTTGCTGATGAGCCTGCTGTACGGCAGGATGCCGGTTTCCTATTATGTGATCGGCGGCGGTCTGCAGCTTATGTTTACGCTGCTGGTCCGTTTTTCCTACCGTATTGTTCTGATCATCAAAAGAAACGGCCGAAACAATGTGGGCGGCGGAAAGGCAAAGCGCGTTATGCTCATTGGTGCCGGCAATGCCGGTCAGATCATTTTGCGTGATGTCAACAGTGTGGACCACAGCAGTAATCTTCGCATCTGCTGCATCATCGACGACAATCCCAACAAGTGGGGCCGTTCCGTGGAAGGCGTCCCTGTGGTGGGCGGAAGAAAGCATATCCGCAGCAATGTGGAAAAATACCAAATCGACAAGATATTCTTAGCCATTCCCAGTGCTACCGCTGAGGAAAAAAGAACGATTTTGAATATCTGCAAAGAGACCGGCTGCGAGATCAAGGCCTTGCCCGGCGTTTCTCAGCTTGTATCCGGTCAGGTGAATTTGGGGGATATGCAGCAGATCGCTGTGGAAGACCTGCTGGGCCGGGAGCCTATCCGGGTCAACATGGAAGAGATATACGACTATATCAGCGGCAAGACCATTTTGGTCACCGGCGGTGGCGGCTCCATCGGCAGTGAGCTGTGCCGGCAGGTGGCAGCCCACGATCCCAAGCTACTGATCATATTTGATATTTACGAAAATAATGCCTACGATATTGAACAGGAGCTGAAGGAAAAGTACCCTGATCTGAATATGAAGGTACTGATCGGCTCTGTCCGTGACAGCCGGCGGCTGACCAGCCTGTTTGCCAAGTACCGGCCGGAGATCGTCTATCACGCGGCGGCCCACAAGCATGTGCCGCTGATGGAGGAAAGCCCCTGTGAGTCTATCAAAAACAATGTGATCGGCACCTATAAGACCGCCTATGCCGCCATGATTTATGGCTGTAAGCGGTTTGTGCTCATCAGCACCGACAAGGCAGTCAACCCCACCAACATTATGGGTGCCAGCAAGCGGCTGTGCGAAATGGTGGTGCAGAGCTTCGATGCCGCGGTAAAAAACGGAACCGCTAAGGATCTGCCTATGCTGTTTACCCACCAGGTAGAGGAAGTGGAAGGTATTCCGGAGGCGGTGGTCAGCGGAGACTTCCGCACGGAATTTGTGGCTGTGCGGTTTGGCAATGTGCTGGGAAGCAACGGCTCTGTGATCCCGCTGTTTAAAAAGCAGATCGCCAAGGGCGGCCCGGTGAAGGTGACCCACCCGGATATCATCCGGTACTTTATGACCATTCCGGAGGCAGTCAGCCTGGTGATGCAGGCCGGTACCTATGCCGACGGCGGTGAGATCTTTGTGCTGGATATGGGCGTACCGGTGAAGATCGACGAGCTGGCACGCAACCTGATCAAGCTGTCCGGTTATGAGCCGGATGTGGACATTCCTATTATCTATACCGGTCTGCGTCCCGGTGAAAAGCTGTATGAAGAAAAGCTGATGGACGAGGAAGGTATGCAGAAGACCGCCAATTCCCTGATCCATATCGGAAATCCCATTCCCTTTGATACCGCGCAGTTCCTGATCGATCTGAACGATCTGATGCGCGCGGCGTATGACAACGACGAACACATCGTAGACAAGGTTGCCGGGATCGTACATACCTACCACCCCAATCAGGCTGGAGCCGTCAAAAAGGACGAGACCTTCCATAAGCTGCATAAAGAGGCGTGCGGTGTATCTTAAACATTCCAAAGGGTGCTGCGAACAGCTCGCAGCACCCCGTTTGTTTCCACAGATGCAACACGAATTCCAGTTTATCGAGCCGTTCGAATTCTGCGAAAACCTACCGATGTGTCATTGCGAGCCAGTGCTCTTAAGTGGCGTGGCAATCTCAAAATGCAAGGGTGTATGTTGGATAACCCAAAGGACCCGTTTCGGCCTGAAAATAATGATTATTTATTATTTTAGGTCCCTAATATCCTTTGACACCATAAATGAATAAAGTTCCCCTTTGAGATTGCCACGCCGCCAATTCGGCGGCTCGCAATGACACCTCTTTAGGTTTTTTTATTTTTGTGCAACGCTTCTGCAATGCTTAGGCATTGCGCCGCCCGTAGGGCGGCAATTTGATACCAACAACAGCTCGATAAACTGGAATTTGAAAAGCTGCCTTTTTCGGCGGCTTTCCGTTGACTTTGCGGTCAGTGCTGTGGTATAACAAGGAAAAGGAGGCGTGTGCCATGTCTATTGAACAGAAGATCGAACAAGTTGTGGACAGTATTTTGGAGGACTACCGTCAGGGCCGGGATATTGACCGGCTGGAGCCGCTGCGCCGTCCGGACCGGGATGTGATCATTGATATCATTGAGAAACTGCGCCGCATTATTTTTCCGGGGTATTTCCGGGATAAAAGCTATAAATACTTCAACGCCAAGCCCAACCTGAGCGTGCTGATTGAGGACGTGATGTACCATCTGACAAAGCAGATGGCTCTGATCTACCAAAGCAAGGGCCAAACCAAGGAGGAAGCGGCAGACCAAGCTCAGCAGGTGTGCCTTAATTTCTTCCAGCAGATCCCTCAGATTCGTGAAACTGTGCAGACAGACCTGCAGGCGGCCTACGACGGTGACCCGGCAGCTACGGATATGGCGGAGATCATTTTCTCCTATCCGGGCCTGTATGCCATTATGGTCTACCGGCTGGCCCATACGCTGCACGCTTTGCAGGTGCCTATGCTGCCCAGAATTATGACAGAGTATGCCCACAATGTGACCGGTATCGACATTCACCCCGGTGCAACCATCGGAAAATACTTTTTCATCGACCACGGTACCGGTATTGTCATCGGTGAGACTACGGTGATCGGTGAGAATGTCAAGCTCTATCAGGGTGTGACTTTGGGCGCACTGTCCACAAGAGGCGGTCAAAGCCTGCGCGGACAGCGGCGGCATCCCACCATTGAGGACGATGTGACCATATACGCCGGTGCTTCCATTTTAGGCGGTGACACGGTGATCGGCAAGGGTGCGGTCATCGGCTCCAATGTGTTTATTACCGAGTCCGTTGCCCCCGGCACATCTGTGCGCAACAAAAAGCAGGAGCTGCAATTTAAGTCCAGATAGCAACAAAGCGCATTTGAGGCACACTTCTTTACGGAGTGTGCCTCAAACTTGCTGTAGCGATCAGCAGCCCCACTGTCCCTGCGGTTGTGCTGTTTTTTACATCCCCGGTAATCTAATGCTTGACGAAATCGTGTTATTCAACTATAATGTAGGGAGATATGGATATTTTTAACCTAACTGAAGAAAGGATCAAGAATATGGCAAAGGAATTTAAAATTACCAGCCTGCGGCTGGCAGATCTGGAAAAGGAACTGAATTATTTGAAGACCACCCGGGAGCGTGAGATCGCTGCGATGATCGCGGAAGCCCGCTCCTACGGTG
Source organism: Oscillospiraceae bacterium (assembly GCA_017435615.1). Classification (GTDB taxonomy): domain Bacteria; phylum Bacillota; class Clostridia; order Oscillospirales; family Oscillospiraceae; genus Faecousia. Next base: position 5,548 of record JAFSET010000038.1, read on the forward strand.
ACCTTTCCGAAAACTCCGAGTACGATGCAGCGAAAAACGAGCAGGCAAAGCTCTATGGCCGCATTGCCGAGATCGAGGATGTGCTGTCCCACGCTGTGATCATCGAGGACGAGAACGAAGCCAACGGCCGTGTGGGTCTGGGCTGCTCCGTCACTGTGCTGGATCCTGCCACCGGCGCTGAGACCACCTACCGTATCACCGGCTCTCAGGAGGCTGACCCCATGCAGTTCAAGCTCTCCGATGATTCCCCCTTCGGCCGTGCCGTAGTGGGCAAGTCCATTGGTGACACCTTTGTGGTCAACGCGCCCAACGGCTCTTATGAAATGAAGGTCATCAACGTGACCCGTGAGGGCTAAGCTATGGCCAAGTTTGTACCCCAGGCAGAGCTGCCTGTTTCCGAGCAGGCCCAGATCCGGCGTGATAAGCTGGCTGCCCTGCGGCAGGAGGGCTTGGACCCCTTCCTGCAGACCAAGTTTGATTTTGATGCCAATTCCGCCGGCATCAAGGGTGATTATGAAGCCTATGAGGGCAAGATCGTCCGTGTTGCGGGCCGCTTGATGAGCAAGCGCGGCCAGGGCAAGGTAATGTTCTGTGACCTGCAGGACTGTGCCGGCCGGATCCAGATCTTTGTCAAAATCGATGAGCTGGGTGAGGAAGCTTACAATCGCTTCAAGAAAAACGATATCGGTGATATCGTGGGCGTGGAGGGCGAAGTCTTCAAAACCAAGACCGAGGAGATATCTGTCCGGGCCAAGACTGTGACACTGCTTTCCAAGTCCCTGCTGCCCCTGCCTGAAAAGTTCCACGGCCTGACGGATAAGGAGATCCGGTTCCGTCAGCGGTATGTGGACCTGATGGTCAATCCCGAGGTCAAGCGCAACTTTATCATCCGTTCCAAGTTCATTAAGTTCATGCGCAACTACCTGGACGATATGGGCTATATCGAAGTGGAGACCCCGGTGCTCAACACCATTGCCGGCGGTGCCTCTGCCCGTCCCTTTGTTACCCACCACAACACCCTGGACATTGATATGTATATGCGTATCGCCACCGAGCTGCCCTTGAAGCGGCTGATCATCGGCGGTATGGATCGGGTGTATGAGATCGGCAGAATTTTCCGCAACGAGGGCATGGACCCCAAGCACAACCCGGAATTCACCTCCGTGGAGCTGTATCAGGCTTATGCCGACTTCCACGATATGATGGATATCGCCGAGGGCATTATCTCCGGCGCAGCCAAGGAAATTTTGGGCACCTACGAGGTCCAGTGGATGGGCCACGATGTGAACCTGGCTCCCGGCTGGCGCAGAATGACCATGGTCGAGGCCGTGCGGGAGTATGTGGGCATTGACTTTGATACCATTTCCGACGATGCCGAGGCCGTTGCCGCCGCAAAGGCCAAGGGTGTGGAGCTGGCAGACGCCGCGGAAAAAACCTGGGGCAACGCCCTGTACGCCTGCTTCGATCAGAAGGTGGAGGAGCACTTGGTTCAGCCTACCTTTATCACCATGTACCCGGTAGAGGTCAGCCCCCTGACCAAGCGCAGCCCCCAGGACCCCCGGCTTACCGAGCGGTTCGAGGCCTTCATCTGCTGCAGTGAGATGGGCAACGCCTACTCCGAGCTGAACGATCCCATCGATCAGCGGGAGCGGTTTATGAAGCAGGTGGAGCAGCGTGAGCGTGGCGACGACGAAACCGAAATGCTGGACGAGGATTTCCTCAACGCTATGGAATACGGTATGCCTCCCACGGGCGGTATGGGCATCGGCATCGACCGTTGCGTCATGCTCCTGACCGGCGCCGACACCATCCGCGAAGTCATCCTGTTCCCCACAATGAAGCCGCTGGATTGATAAAATTAACACCCTATGGCAACCGCCGTAGGGTGTTTTTGTTACAACGTCCGTTATATTGGACATTAAATATGATAATATGTACTCAAGAGGTGATATGATGAAAACATATAGTTTTACTGAAGCAACAATGCTGATGAAATTCATTGATGAAAACAAAGAGAATATTATTGGTTGTTCGTTAAAACAATTTCACACAGAGTATTGGCCTCGTTACGGTCGTAGCAGTTTGTCTGATATACCTGTTGTTCTTGAATTTGCAAATTATTGTATCGCCATAAACTACTTAATTTATAGCGATATTGAGATTGTTATTGGAACAAAGGATAAATTGGAAAGAAATAAAACAATTGCAGATGTTATCAATATTAGAAATGTGATTCACGATTATTATAGTGAAGAATTCGAATTGGGAATAAAGAAAGAGTTAATTGAGGGTTGTAAGATTGTAGACATACAAATTGAGCGGTTTTCTGAAGCGTTTGAATGTAATGGAGCGACGGGCGAAATGCGTCCTGACGGAGGAGATTATTTTTCTACGATTCGGATTTGTTTGGATAGTGGTGTGGTTTTGTGCCTTTGTGGAGTTGATGCTATTACTGATGGGTATGTTGAGGTTTGGTGTGAGTGAAAATGATTTTGGGCCATTTTTTAGACCATTTCAGAGGTATGATATGTCCTGAAACGGCAAGTTGAAGGTAAGATATTTTGATTTTCATTTTATAACCCTTGCATACTCCCCACGATGAAGCCCCTCGACTAAGAAAATGCTGTAAAATAGCGGTATTACAGGACTTTTGAAACACAACCAAAACCGATTTACGACACAATGAAGACACCCTATGGCCGTAAAAAGCCGTAAAAAGTCATAGGGTGTTTTATTATATCCAGTATCCTCTAAATATGTAGCTACACAAACAACATAGTCCAAATATCAATGCGAGAGGAATCAATATAAGTAAAACTTTAAAAAGAAACCGCAATACCTTATTTGGTATCTTATTAATTTTGATTTTCAAATTATCATATTTGGATTCAAAAGGCATAAACAATATTGAAAGGATGAGTTCTAAAATGTCTTCCATACAAGTCTCCTCCTTTTTCTTTTTAGGCACCGCCCGTTAATACTGCCATCATTCCGCCACATGCAAGATACAAGAAAGTATCAATTACAAAAAACACAATAAACCAAATCCATTTTTTACCGATGATTTTTTTAAAATCTTCATTACCTTTTTCGGAAAAGTAAAAAGATAAACCTAATGCAATAGTTAATATACCTGTGGGATTAAGCAACCAA
>JAFSET010000039.1 GCA_017435615.1 Oscillospiraceae bacterium
CGTTAGGGCTGACGGATGTGGGGGTACTTCCCACTCCAACTACAGCTTCAAATTCTCAAACTTTTCCCCACATCAGTCAAAAATCAGAAGATTTTTGACAGCTTCTCCCCAAGGAGAAGCCTTGCTCTACGCTTCAAAAAGCCTTCTCCCGGGGGAGAAGGTGGCAGCCCGTTAGGGCTGACGGATGTGGGGATGCGCCCCACTCCAACAACCGCTTCAAATTCTCCAAACTTCTTCCCCACATCAGTCAAAAATCAAAAGATTTTTGACTGCTTCTCCCCAAGGAGAAGCCTTGCTCTACGCTTCAAAAAGCCTTATTACTTCGTATATTCAGCCGTCAGGCTTTATATAAATTATCATGATAATTATTAGGAGGTTCGCAAAATGAGTGTATTAACCGATTTGATCTATGCCGGTTCCAATGCGGTTGCCGGTCTGACCGAAGGTGCGGTCAATGAGGCCATTGCCAAGTATGGCGCTGAAAAGGAGATCGCTTTCCCGGACACTGCCTACTGCTTCCCCACCATTTATGCCGCTACCGGCGTAAAGGTTAAAACTTTGGGTGATCTGACTGCCTGTGTAGGCGTGCTGAAAAGCTTGATTACCAATCAGGAGGACCTGGGTCAGGCACTCAATGCGGGCCTTGCAACCGCTGTCGGTGCTGAGATCATCGAGGGCCTAAAGTATGTCGAGGGCGACGACCCCTACGCCAACGAGTCCGGCATCGGCTTTGTGCCCGATCCCATCATCCGCAGCCTGGGTGTGCCCCTGGTCACCGGCGACATTCCCGGCGTTGCTGTCGTACTGGGCAAGGCCGACAAGCCGGAAGATGTGGTCAGCGTTGTCAAGGACTACCAGTCCAAGGGCATTATGACCTTTATGGTCGGTGATGTCATCGAGCAGTGCATCGAAGGCGGCGTCAAGCTGGGCCTTGAATTCCGTGTGATCCCCCTGGGTCACGATGTAACCTCCGTGATCCACGTGGTAACCGTGGCCGTTCGTGCGGCCCTGATCTTCGGCAATGTGACCCCCGGTGACCTGGGCGGCCTGCTGGAGTACACCAAGAACCGTGTTCCTGCCTTCGTCAACACCTTTGGCGCTCTGAACGAGGTGGTTGTATCTGCCGGCGCCGGTGCCATTGCTTTGGGCTTCCCGGTGATCGTGGATGTGGACCTGGGCGATAATCAGGTTCCCGGCGCACTGGAGTCCGTATGCGATCACGCCGAGACTGTAAAGAAGTCTTTGGAGCTGCGCGGCATCAAGATCAAAATCAAGGAGCTGCCCATCCCCGTAGCCTTTGCTGCCGCCTTTGAGGGTGAGATCATCCGCAAGGCCGATATGCACAACGAATTCTGGTCCTCCAAGAACCCCACCGCTGAGCTGGTGGTGATGCGTGAGCTGAACGAGATCGAGGATCACAAGATCAACATCATCGGACCGGACCTGGATCAGGCCTCCGAGCTGGCTTTGGCTACATACGTGGAGGTTGCCGGCAAGAAGATGCAGGTGGACTTCGAATCCGTTATTGAGCGGAAATTCCACGCCTGGTTCAACTATATGGAAGGCGTGATGCACACCGGTCAGCGCAATCAGGTCCGTGTCCGTGTCAGCAATGCCGCCTTTGAAAACGGCCTGCGGCTGAAGCACTTTGCCGAAGTGCTGTATGTGATGATCATGGACGAGTTTGATGCTGTTGTTGACAAGTGTCAGATCACCCTGATCACCGACGCTGCCGAGGCAGGCAAGTTCCGTGACGAGATCGCAATGCCCCGATATGCCCAGAGAGATGACCGGCTGGCTTCCATGACCGACGAGGCTGTGGACCGCTACTACACCTGTATTTTGTGCCAGTCCTTCGCCCCTGCCCACTGCTGCGTGGTTACCCCTGAGCGTTTGGGCCTGTGCGGCGCTGTATCCTGGCTGGATGCTAAGGCCACCAATGAGCTGGATCCCAACGGTCCCTGTCAGCCCATCTTCAAGGAAGGCTGCACCGATGAGCGCACCGGCCGGTTCGCATCTGTGGATAAGGCCATCTTTGACGCCACCCACGGCGCGGTGGAGACTGTGACCCTGTACTCCATTTTGGAGGATCCCATGACCTCCTGCGGCTGCTTCGAATGTATCTGCGGCATTGAGCCTGTTTCCAACGGCGTGATCGTTGTCAACCGGGAATTCAAGGGCATGACCCCTGCCGGTATGACCTTCGGCGAGCTGGCCTCCTGCACCGGCGGCGGCGTACAGACCCCCGGCTACATGGGCCACGGCCGTCACTTCATCGCCTCCAAGAAGTTCGTCTCCGCAGAAGGTGGCATTGGCCGGATCGTGTGGATGCCCAAGGAGCTGAAGGACGATGTAGCTGACCGGCTGAACCAGACAGCCAAGGAGCTGCTGGGCATTGAAAACTTTACCGATATGATCGCCGACGAGACCGTTACCTGTGATTGCGAGGAGCTGTTCTCCTGGCTCACCGAGAGAAACCACCCTGTCCTGGGCATGGAGCCTTTGATGTAATTTGAAAAAGCAGGCGGGGGCTTGCCCCCGCCACGCTTATAGTACGAGGAGATAAAAATGGAAACATCATTTGAAGTGAAGTATTACGCCAATCACAAGATGATTGCAGAGTTTGCAAGAAAACATTCGATAGGACCGCGTACACCGTTGCTTCTTGGATTTTGGGTATTCTATTTTGTTTTGCTTGTCCTTTCAATACAAGGGGGCGTATTACATAAGCGCAGCTATATGCTCCTTGTAATGGGCATCTGTATGCTTGCGATTGCTTTTCTTCCCAATTGGTATGCGTGGATGACCATAAAAAACACAAAGAAACAGAACGACGGAGTTCTTCCCCAAACAATTGTGTCCTTTGGTGATACGATTGAAATGCATGAGGGTATGGTTAATCTTACAATAGAATACCACAAAATCGTTCGTACAATTCGATTGAAGCACAGCTATATACTGATGCTTGGTAAACGAAACGGGGTTATGCTTGACCCGAATAGTTTTACAAAAGGTTCCTTTGAGGAATTTAAACAATTTTTGAGAACAAAATGTCCTGGTATAATAGTCGTTGAATAGAATTATTAGAGGATAAAAAAGAATGAAAGTAACCTTCCAAATCGAGGGCGGAAGCCCTGTTCAAATTGAATGTAACGCCGGTGATAATCTGCTGGAGCTGGCACGGCGTGCCAACGTGGCCATCGATGCCCCCTGCTCCGGCAACGGCTCCTGCGGCAAGTGCCGTGTGAAGCTGGTGGAGGGAAGCCTGGATACCTTCCCCTCCCGGCATATCACTGACGAGGAATATGAAGCCGGTTGGCGGCTGTCCTGCAACTGCAAGGTGCTGTCAGATTGCACGGTGTTTGTGCCGGACATTGCTTCGGCCTATCAGTCCCGAATGAAGACTGCAGACCTGTCCAGCCCCAAAGAAGTGGCAATTTTCGAAGAGGCCCAAAAGCAGCTTCTCTCCAGCGGCATCCGCTTTGAGAACAACTTCCGCTGCGCCGTAGTGACCATGGAGGCCCCCTCCCTGGACGACACCATGCCGGACAACGAACGGCTCACCTGGGCCATCCAGGCTGAACTGGGCGTACAACAAGTACAGATCCCCTACCCTGTTATGGTCAAGCTGGCCCACACCCTGCGCCGATACAACTGGCAGGTGGCCGTAAAGGGCGAACTTCGGGGTGACAGTTTCCTGTGTATGGAAATCTGCGACCCGGCAGACACGACCCTTGTGGGCTGCGCCATCGATATTGGTACCACCACTGTCACCATGGTGCTGACAGACCTGCAGACCGGAAAGCTTTTGGCAAAGGGCTCCTCCGGCAACGGCCAGATCCGCTACGGCGCGGACGTGATCAACCGGATCATCGAGCAGGGCAAAGAAGGCGGCAAAAAGAAGCTGCAGGACGCCATCATCAAGGAGACCCTGACGCCGATCATCGCACGGCTGTGTCGCGACGCAAACATCTCCGCCCGGTCCGTTCTGCGGCTGTGCGTAGCCGCCAATACCACCATGAACCACCTGTTTGTAGGTGTGGATGCGGAAAGTGTCCGCATGGAGCCTTACATCCCCAGCTTCTTCGGTTGGGAAGGCCTGCTTGCCGGAGATCTGAAGCTGCCTGCCAATCCCTTGGCCCCGGTGCTGATTGCACCCAACATCGGTTCCTATGTCGGCGGTGATATCACTGCCGGTACCTTGGCTGCCGGACTGTGGGACCGGGACGAAATGAGCCTGTTCATCGATTTGGGCACCAACGGCGAGATCGTTTTCGGCAACCGGGATTTTATGATGAGCTGCGCCTGCTCTGCCGGTCCTGCCTTTGAGGGCGGTGATATTTCCTGCGGTATGCGTGCCACCGACGGTGCAATCGAAGCGTGTACCCTGGATGTTGCCACCATGGAGCCCACCCTCACCATTGTAGGTGAGCCGGGACAAAAGCCGGTCGGTATCTGCGGCTCCGGTATCATCGACATTATTTCCGAGCTTTTCCGCTGCGGCATCATTAACGCCCGGGGACAGTTTGTTCGGGAGGGCGACCGGGTAAAACGGGATCAGCACGGAATGGGCCGGTATGTGCTCAGTGACGCCGCCCACTCCGAAACCGGACGGGAGATCTCCATCAACGAGGTGGATATCGACAACTTCATCCGGGCCAAGGGCGCTATTTTCTCCGCCATCGACACGCTGCTCAGCGCAGTAGACATGACAGTGGATATGATCGATACTGTATATGTGGCCGGCGGTATCGGCTCCGGTATCAACATGAAGAATTCCGTCAATATCGGCATGCTGCCGGATGTGCCGCTGGACAAGTACCACTACATTGGCAACTCCTCCCTGACCGGCGCTTACGCCATGGTGATCAGTGACGAAGCCAATGCCAAATGCACTGAGCTGGGTGCCAATATGACCTATTTGGAGCTGTCCACCCACCCGGGATATATGGACAACTTTGTGGCTGCCTGCTTCCTGCCCCATACCGACAGCCGCCTGTTCCCCAGCTCCCATCAGGACATATAAATTCATATTTTTGACCTGTTTCTATAATCTCGTAGGGACACCCTTTCCCGGGGCAATGACACTAACTTGATGACATTGCCCTCCCGGGGTGTCCGCAAAGATTTATTTATGCGCAGGATTATTTCGGACACCCCGGGAGGGGTGTCCCTACAAAATTTTGTATCAACTCTATAAACTGATTTGGAGAAAAGATATGCAAATTGAGAACAACAAAGAAGAAGTCCCCTTTTCTTATTACGAAGGGCTCTTTCAGAAGCTGGACCCTGCGGATGCTGTCAGCCGGCTGAAAGACGTGAAATGGGATGGGAAAGAGTTTTATGTAAACCTATTAGGCAAAGCCTACGCCATCAGCCACCCGGCTTATGCCATTCGTGCCACCGACAGCGTCAAGCTGCCTCCCCTGCCCACGCAGACCTTTTTGCTGCGGTATCTGCTGGAGGGCAAAAGTGTCCCGTCCAACGGCCAGTGGCTGACCTTCCGGGAAATGCCCTGGGGTGAGCTGTACATCAAGCCCTACACCGGCCGGGTGCTGACCCGGGCCGCCTTTACCTTCGGCACACGCCTGGAAGCGTTCCGTCAAGCCGCTGCCGCCATGGGCGGAACCCCTGTTGGCCACGGTGATGCCGGCTTCCGTTTCCAGCTCATCGGGGATTACCAAATGCAGATCCTTGTTTGGGCCGGGGATGAGGAATTCCCGCCCAATGCCCAGGTTCTGTACTCGGATAATTTTGCCGACGGCTTTGCCGCGGAAGACCGGGTCGTCGCAGGTGACATCCTGATCACTTCCATTAAAGCCGCAATGTAACTGATTCTACAGCTATTCATATTCCAATTTATCGAGCTGCTACTGGCATTAAATTGCCGCCTTATGGGCGGCGCAATGCTGCGCATTGCAAGAGATAACGGATTGCCACACCAGTGATTTAGATTAATGTATGATTGCCCCCGGCAATCATAGCCATTTATAATTCGCTGCGCGACGCACCGCGGTCACTGATTCGCAATGACACCGCTTTAGGTTTTTGTTTTGCTGCAAAAGGAGAAAAAATGTTACGCATCAGCGTTTTTCCTGTTTAAAGAAACGGTAGAAACCTACCGACTTGTCATTGCGAGCCAGTGCGCACACTGGCGTGGCAATCCGTTTCCCCGGCATTCGAAGAACGCCATTACCCGTCAGGGCAATCGGCTCGATAAACTGGAATTTAATCAGTGAATACAGAAAAATCCGGGGCGCTGCAGTTTTGCAGCGCCCCGGGTTGTTTATTTCTTCTTTTTCTTCTTTTTCGTGGGATGAACGCCACGCAGGCGAATGGTCTCCAAAATCGCCTCCGGTGACTCCTGCTCCACCACCTCCGGATATGCCCAGCGACGGATCGGCAGGCATTTACCGGGGTTTTTCTTTAAATAAACGTAGACAAACCAACAAATCAGACCGAAGGCCGCTGCACAGGCAGCACTGACGATGGCACCCACCACAAAGCTATCGTTGTGATAGCGGAAGGTGACGGTATGGCTGCCTTCTGTCAGCCGTACGCCGCACATGGCCTCGCCGATCAGTGTAATCTCTGCCGGCTGACCATCCACCCAAACCTGCCAGTTATCGTTGTTTTGAGGAATGGACGTATACAGCAGGCCATCTCTGACGCAGTTGACGGTTCCCTCTACCAGGGTATTTTCAAACCTTGTCAGCTCCATGGTGCCACGGGACAGATCGTCATACGCACGCTCCAAGACAGCCTGATCCAGCAGGCCGCCCCACAGCTTCATTGTGCTGGACTCATTGGCATCACATTTCAGCGTAAGCTGCACCCGGTCACCGGGCTTGACCTGGCACACCGACATCATAAAGGGGATGGCGTAGCTTTCCGTATAGAGGGTCCTGTAGCCGCTGCCATCATCGTAGGACACGGTGATATCGTTGCGCTTGGGCATATTGTAGTAGACACAGAAGAAGCCTTCTTCCCGGAAGGTGTAGGTGTAGAACACGCTGCCACTGCCGCCGGCAGAATAGCTGCAAACGCCCACGCCATCCGTGCTTGTGCTGTTCAGGGTCACGCTGTCGGTGCTGTCGATGGACAGATCCGCGCCGGATACCAGCTTCCAGGGCGTGACCTGGCTGCCTACCGCCGCAGACAGCAGCTCATTTTGGAACTGGAAGTGATTGGTATTGACCACAAATGGCAGCTCTGCCAGAGCAGGATCGGTCATAAAGCCCAGGGGCAGATAATAATTGTTTTTCAGCAAATGGACATTGCCGGAGCGGTGGATATCGGTGAAATAGGGGTTTTCCTTCATTTCGCCCTTTCTCTCCACCATATACTTCAAATCCAAAAACAGGTTGGTCACCGGAGAGCCTTCCTCAAAGGCATACCGGTTCCAGGTGGGCGCAGCCGCGTAACCCAGGTTCTGCATATATTTGGTAACTGCCACATTGGCAGAGCTTGTAAAGGTGGTAATGCCGTGATAACCGTTAAGGGCACCGTCATTATAGGTCTGGGTATGGGTGGTTTCCGCCCGGTAGAACAGGGTGTCATCCTCCAGCTCCTGCATAATACCGAAAATGGTCTCACTGTCCTCCTTGCCCCGGGGGTAGTGGGACAGGTTGGTTTCGGAGAAGGTAATGCCGAAGTATACGAAATTAAAGGCAAGTTCCACAAACAGCACGCCCAGCAAGCAGATGCCTGCCACACGCCGTCTGGCGCAGGTATGCTTGTATGCCTCACGCCGCTGCTCCCAGGAAGCTGTTTTCTTCATAGGACGGCGGAAGCTAAAGTACCCCAGCACCAGGGTGTACATCGTCAGGAACAGCAAGTTCGTGACCGGGTACAGATTGCTTACCTCAAACTGATCCGTCAAGGCCTTCAGGCTTTCCGAAGACGGGCCCGCCAGGAACGCCGACCAAGCCTCCTGAAATGCTGCATCGGCTAAGTTTTCACAGACAGCGGCATACTGATCGGACGCAAAGAACATCAGCACAGTCAGGCCCACAGCGATCACCACCTGCCACAGGCGCAGCCGCTTGCGCTGCAGCCAAACCCGGTACGCGACAAACAGCATCACAAAGCTGTACAGGAAGCTGAACCGGTAAGGGATCATATTGGTGAAATGGAAGCCGTGCCAGATATAATCCAACTGCCGCAGCAGGAAGCTGATGTTGATGAAGATCAGAAGCCCCAAACCGCAGATCCGCTCCCGGCGCTTGATCTGCCGGGTGGTCAAAAACAGGAACAAAAACACATTGGTGAAAATGCCGCAATAGATATTGGGCAGGCCTTCGGTTGCGGAGTAATTGGGCTTCATAGAGGAGAAGTTATTGGTAGCCACCTGCTTCATGCCTGTCAGCAGGCTTACCGCGTTGGTCAAAAAGTCCGACCATTTGCTGTAGCTTTCCGAATTGGGATCGGCATTGGGGAAGACCGTTGCCATCCAGTCGGTCACATCGGTGCGGATCTGGGAGATCGCCGTCCGATCCGGGATATTCAGCTTAAACTCTGTGGGGAATTCGTTGGTACTGGAGCTGGTGGTCTGCAGTGCCGCCAGAGTAGGCAGCGAAAGGACTGCGGTCATTCCGATCGCCAGCACCGTAAACACGGCCATCAGGCCCAGGTCGATGCAAAACTTCCGGAAACTCTTCCAGCGGCAGATCTCATAGCAGATGAATACCAGCAGAGTGAAAATGCAGGTAAAAAAGCCTATATAGTAATTGATGAATACGGAAAGAAACAAAGAAACGGTGTAGAGTACAAACTTCCGCTTTTCCAGCAGACTCACGGTGCCCAGCACCACCAGGGGCAGCAGCGCAAAGGTATCCACCCACATACTGTTCCACATATAGCCAAAGGCCCAGGCACAGGTGGCATAAAAGGAGCCGAACACCACGATGGACGGGTCATTTTTGCCAAAGAGCTTTTTCAGCATTAGGGCAAAGAACATGCTGGCCAGGCTCAGCCGTACAACATTCAGCAAAGTGAAATAATCCACCAGCAGGCTCTCCGGAACCAAAATGCTGAGCAAATTCAAAGGCGAACCCAAATAGTAGGAGATCAATCCCAAATAGTCGATGCCCATGCCGATGCTCCAGTTGTAGAGCAGGCTGTCACCGGACAGCAGTGCCTCCCGGTAATTTTTAAAAAACGGGAAATACTGATGGTAGGCATCGGAAAACAGCATGGAAAAATCATTGATGGTGCTGCCGGTTTCCAAAATCAAGGCCCTGACCAGCACCGCCAGCCCCACCCCAAAGAAGGTGAGGAAAAAGGCCCACCGGCAGTAGTTAGGCTCTTTGCTGTATAAACGCAGCTCTTTGAAGCTGGTTGCTTTAAATATGATCGGTATCACCGCAATACCCCCCAGTATATAATTACCGCTATTTTATCATAGGATTACCAATTGGTAAAGAGTAAATGCAAAAAAATCAAAATAACCAGCCGATTTCAGGATAGTTATTTTGATTTATGTTGCTACTTCTAACATATTTTGAACAAAGCCACAATAACCCGTCGTGGTGCCATTTATCAACACGTGGAGTGCAAACCAAACAATTTTCTGTATTGAACAATTCGCAAGCTGGACACAAGCGCATTAGGCAAAGAACAACTACAACTGTTAATGATTATCAAAATCTGACATGGATACTGTGTCTACCATTTGTTCATCACCAGTTGCCTCGCGAAGCAACCCAGTGAGACCATCATACTCTGTGTCATAACAGCGGCCATCACCGGATCCGCCGCGCGACAAGCGAAAAGCAATAAAAATAAGCAAGGAAGACAGAATTAAGACGATACATTGCGACAGGACCAACCCGGTAAAAGGCAGCATTTCAGCAAACAAGCTGTAGATAACTGGTATCACCCTTGAAAACAGTGCCAACGCAAACGCCCCTGCAAAAAAACCTTTAAAAACTTCTCCGGCACGAAAAGGAGAAACAGCGATCCAGGTTGCTAAATTAAGGATTACTGCCCCGGCAATGCAAATAAGTAGTGTGGTGTCGGTTGCATATTGATTTACGGTAACAAATAAAACCAACGTATGAAAAATAGATGCAAGGATTGTAAACAATCCGCAAAGGCGTTTCCCCTCAATTAAAAGCAACACTAAACCAATAAAAAACACAATAGCTCCGGCAATCAAAACAGTCTGTTCATCCCCACTAACACCGTTCTTAACCATTGACAAAAAGTCCTCAATTAAATTTCCCTTCATTTGCTGTTATCTCCTAAATGAAATATGTGAGCTTCAGCACGGAAGCAAAACCACAAAACTCAATGGTCGTTATATTAACGCAAGACAAATTAGCCATAAGCATAACCTATATGAACGATACACCCAAATTCACGGCTATTCAATCTGCTTAGCAACTGCATAAAGAATTGCAAGAATAAAAGGCTGTGTCTTAGACACAGCCCTATTTCGCCGGATAAATCAGACAGCGCGCTCGACCTTGTTGGAACGCAGGCATCTGGTACAGGCATACACGTGGCACGGAGTACCGTTCACAATGGCCTTGACCCGCTTCACATTGGGCTTCCAAGCCCGATTGGAACGTCTGTGGGAGTGGGAAACCTTGATACCGAAAGTAACGCCCTTGCCACAGTAATCACACTTCGCCATTCTCTGCACCTCCTATCCGTAGATGGCTCACTAATTGCATCAATCAAAGATGCTTAGATATGATAACAGACTATTCCGAAAAAAGCAAGTCTTTTTTGAGAATTTTTTTCGTTTTTTGAAAATATTGTTGATATTCTGTGCCGGCACCGCTATAATATTTCCAAAACCAAAAGAAAACGGGGGGGCCGTTATGGCAGAAACAGGAGTTTTGCTCAGTGAATTGGTAGATGAGCTGGGTTTGGAAATCGTTTTTCGCTCTGAGGATTACGAACACATTCGCCTGAAGGTGGAGGACCTGGCCCGTCCGGGTCTGCAGCTTGGCGGTTTTTTGGAGCACTTTGAGCCTTCCCGTCTGCAGGTGATGGGCAACGCGAAGGTCAGCTACCTGGCAGGCCTCTCCCCGGAGGAACGGCTGAGAGGTTATGAGCGGATCTTTGCCTACAAATTCCCTGCCATGATCTTTGCCCGGGCGCTGCCGGTTGACGAGCAGTGTATGCAGGTGGCGCAAAAATACAGCGTGCCTGTTCTGCGGAGCAAAGAGCCCACCGGCATGCTGATCAACAGTGTTCTGGCATATTTAAAAGACGCCCTGGCACCCAGTCTGACCCGTCACGGCGTTCTCATGGAGATCTACGGCGAGGGTCTGCTTTTGATCGGTGAAAGCGGCATCGGTAAAAGCGAAGCCGCTGTGGAGCTTCTCAAGCGCGGACACCGGCTGATCGCCGATGATGCGGTGGATATCCGCAAAATTTCCGAAAACACCTTGGTGGGCACGGCTCCCAAGCTGATCCGTAACTATGTGGAGCTGCGTGGCATTGGTATTATCAATGTGGCCAAGCTGTTTGGTATGGGTGCTGTCCGTGGAGAAAACAGCATCGATCTGGTGGTAAACATTGTCCCCTGGAACACCCAGGAAGTGTACGACCGACTGGGGCTGGAGGATCAGTATATGGATATTCTGGGGGTGAAAGTCCCCATGAACACCATTCCCATTACCCCGGGCCGTAATTTGGCTGTGATCCTGGAGGTTGCCGCCATGAACAACCGGCAGCGGAAAATGGGCTACAACCCGGCGCTGGAATTCACCGAGCAGATCAACCGCCACTTTGAGGAAACGGTAGGCAAAGGATGAAAGAGCTTCAAATCGGACAAAACGATGCCGGACAGCGCTTAGACCGTTTCTTATCCAAGAGCGTGCCACTGCTGCCGGCCTCACTGGCCCAAAAATATATCCGCATCAAGCGCATCAAGCTCAACGGCGGACGTGCCGAACGGGATACCCGGCTGCAGGCCGGTGACCTGGTGCAGCTATACATCAATGATGAATTTTTTGACACTCCCAGTCAGGACAATGCCTTTCTTACCGTCGCCGCCCCAAAGCTCAACATTGTCTATGAGGACGAGCAGATTCTTCTGGTGGACAAACGGCCCGGCCTGGCAGTCCACCCCCACGACGGAGCAGAATACGGACGCACCCTGATCGATCACATTCAGGCCTACCTGTATCAGACTCGGCAGTGGCGGCCCCGGGAGGAGCACGCCTTCACCCCGGCACTGTGCAACCGCATCGACCGCAACACCGGCGGTATTGTCATTGCCGCCAAAACCGCAGAGGCCCTGCGTGTGATGAACCAAAAGATCAAGGACCGGGAGCTGGATAAGCGGTATTTGGCTGTGATCGAGGGCACACCCCGGAAGAGCGAGGGCAGCCTGAAAGGATATTTGTTTAAGGATGCCAAGAAAAACCGGGTCTTTGTGACGGATACGCCTCAGGCCGGTGCCAAATCCTGTCAAACGGATTACCGGGTGCTGGCCCAAAGGAAGGGCCTGTCCCTTGTGGAATGTAAGCTGATCACCGGCCGGACCCATCAGATCCGTGCCCAGTTTGCCCATGCAGGCCATCCGCTGCTGGGCGACGGCAAATACGGCAAGCTGAACAAGAATTTTGACCGGACGTATCAGGCCCTTTACTCCTATAAGCTGCATTTTACCTTCACCACCGACGCCGGTTCCCTGGAGCACCTGAACGGAAAAAGCTTTCAGGTAGACCGGGTGGATTTTGTCCAGGAGTACTTCCCGGAATATAAGCTGTAACCCCACCGGAGCTGTATCAGCTCCGGTCTTTTTATCGTCAAATTCCAGTTTATCGAACTGTTGCTGGTATTAAATTGCCGCTCTATAAGCGGCGCAATGCCTAAGTATTGCGGAAGCGTTGCATAAAAACAAAAAACCTAAAGAGATGTCATTGCGAGCCGCCGAAACGGCGGCGCGGCAATCTCAAAGGGAAACTTTATTCATTTATGGTGTCAAAGGATATTAGGGACCTAAAATAATAAATAATCATTATTTTTAGGCCGAAACGGGTCCTTTGGGTTATCCAACGTACATCCTTGCATTTTGAGATTGCCACGCCAGTGTGAGCACTGGCTCGCAATGACACATCGGTAGGTTTTTGCAAAATTCGAACGGCTCGATAAATCGGAATTTGTGTTCTTTGTGACAAGGTCACGGAAGTTTCTCTCCAGGCGGGGTATACTGACATAAAAAAGAGCAAGGAGAGAGGAATATGCAACGAAATTATGATGTGATCGTTATTGGCGGCGGTCCTGCCGGATACACTGTCGCGCTGTATACCGCAAGAGCAGGCCTGTCCACCCTGGTGATTGAAAAGCTTTACGCCGGCGGTCAAATGACCCAAACCCATCAAATCGACAACTACCCCGGGTTCCCTGATGGAATAGACGGCTTCACATTGGGTATGAATTTGCAAAAAGGTGCCGCACGGTTTGGCGTAGAAAACCTTAACGCCCAGGTGCAGTCTGTGGAGCTGAGGACGGCAGTCAAAACCGTCAGGACCAGCCAGGGTGACTACACCGCCCGGGCGGTCATGATCGCCACAGGTGCCGAGCACCGTCCTTTAGGCCTCCCCCATGAGGCACAGCTTATCGGTAAGGGTGTTGCCTACTGCGCCGCCTGCGACGGTATGTTTTACAAGGATAAGACGGTGGCTGTGGTTGGCGGCGGCAATTCTGCGGTTGCGGATGCCTTGCTCCTGTCCCGGGTGGCCAAAAAGGTGTACCTGATTCACCGCCGGGATACGCTGCGTGCCACCAAAATCTATCACGACGGTATCCGTCAGGCGCAAAACGTTGAATTTATCGGAAACAGCACGGTTACCGAGCTGCTGTTTGCGGATAAGCTTTCTGGTGTCAAGCTCTGCTCCACCGATGGCAGTGAATCGGAACTGTCCCTGGACGGCCTGTTTATCAGCATCGGCAGAAACCCGGCCACCGAGTTGTTTGCCGGTCAGCTATCTTTGGACGAACAAGGCTACATCGTGGCAGACGAGTCCACCAGGACCGATATTGACGGCGTTTATGCCATCGGAGATGTGCGCACCAAGCAGGTCCGCCAGATCGTCACCGCAGCCGCCGACGGCGCTGTAGCCGCCCACTACGCCGAACACTACCTGTCCGGCTGAGCAAATTCCGATTTATCGAGCCGATTGCCCTAACGGGCAATGGCATTCTTCGAATGCCAGGGAAACGGATTGCCACGCCAGTGTGCGCACTGGCTCGCAATGACAAATCGGCGAGTTTCTACCGTTTTGTGAAACAGGAATAATTGCTGATACGCAACATTTTTTCTTCTTTTGCAACAAAACAAAAACCTGAAGCGGTGTCATTGCGAACCAGTGACCAATGTCACTGGTGTGGCAATCCGTTACCTCTTGCAATGCGTAGCATTGCGCCGCCCATAAGGCGGCAATTTAATGCCAGTAACAGCTCGATAAACTGGAATTTGAAGTTGTTACGAAAACTTCTTTTCCAGCAGGCGGTACAGACCCATTGCCCCTAAGCCAACGGGAAGCCACAGCAAAGAAAAAGGCAGGCAGATCTGCCCCTGAAAGGACAGCGGCATTCCCCTGTAATCCCAAACCTGATACTCACGGTTCACAAGCAGCCCCGTCAACAGCTCCACGCTTGTCACCACTGCCGCACCGGTCACGGCACGTACCGGCCAGCCGCCCGGCATTTTGTTCAACGTACCCAGCAACAAAAAGCAGGTGCCGCCGGCAAAGAACATGCTGCCGTGACTCCATCCACGCCAAAGCAGCTCCAAAAGCATATATCCTGCACCGCCTGCACAGAATAAAACAGGGTATTTCAAAGTCTTCATTTCATTCACAACCTTTCGAAGAAAGCTTTCCCAAAATTTCTTCAAAAAAACAAAACTTTTCTCTTGACAAAGCGCCACTTCACAGGTATAATAACAAAGCTAATTCTGCGACCGAAAGTCCAAGAATATGGCGGCGTAACTCAGTTGGTAGAGTAGCCGGTTCATACCCGGTATGTCACCTGTTCGAATCAGGTCGCCGCTACCAGGCCCGTTGGTCAAGCGGTTAAGACACCGCCCTTTCACGGCGGTAACATGGGTTCGATTCC
>JAFSET010000040.1 GCA_017435615.1 Oscillospiraceae bacterium
AGCCTCCCGTGGAGGATGTATACACATTCCAAATTACCGGCATTGTGGCGTAAAATTATCGCAGCGCCAACAGCGACTGGTATGTCATTATGCAGACAAATCGCCCCGATTTTAGCCTGGATGCGGTGGCATCCTTGAGAAACCTGGGTGTCACCTCCGACGGTGCCGCTGTCGGCGGCTGGTTCCAAATCAATACGGATAATCCCGGCCAATTGGGCTTTAGTCTTTCTGTAGACAAGGCTGCGCATACCATCGTGCTGCCTGCCGGTTTGGAGCTGGGTGGCTACACCCTGGGAACGGATTTCGTATTCTACACCGATGCTGCCGGTCATATCACAACGGAAGAAGCACCGGAGGATACGGATCCCACAGAGCCGGAAACAACGGAGCCGGAAACAACAGAGCCGCATTCTTATGATTTTACCATCACCGGTGTTGCCTCGGGCACATACCGCAGCGCCAACAGCGATTGGTATATTATTTTAAATACCGATAACTCCTATTTTGAGCTGGAAGCGCCTACCGGCTGGATTGCTCCGTTGGCGGAAGGCGGCGCCCAGGTTTGGTTCCAGTCAAATGCCGCAATGGGACAAAGCGGCGGCAAGCTGATCTTTACGTTAACTGCCGGCAAGGACGAACATTCTGTGACCATACCGGCAGGCCTGGCACTGGGAAATTATACCGTCAAGGAAGACTTCACTTTCTATACACACCGCAGCGGTGCAGTGGATACTGTACGGCCTACGGTTCTGAAAGGGTGGAGCATGACCCTTGGTGACAACCTGGATCTGAACTTCTTTGTATCGGTGAATGAAAGTGAAATTGCCAACACCCGTGTACAAATCTCCGTTGCAGACGAAACCCTCTTGCTTGATCCGGAAACGCTGGATCAGGAAACCGGAAACTATATATTCTCTGCAGAGCTGGCAGCCGCACAGATGACCGAAACGGTTACCTTTACCTTGCTGGTTGGAAATTCAGTAATCGAAACCAATACATACACGGTCCGTCAGTATGCAGATTATATTCTGACGCAAGATCAGTTCGATGAGACTACGAAAAACCTCGTTCGAGCAATGCTTGTCTACGGTGCAAAGGCGCAATCCTACTTCGCATGCAATACAGATACCTATGCAGATGCTGGCATGGAATACCAGCTGGCAGCGGTGCCTGCTGAGATCGCGCCCCCAATATTGACCGGAGCGGTTGACGGACTGCAATACTACGGTTCTTCGATGCTGTTTACTTCCAAAAACGCTGTTCGCTACTACTTTGTCCTATCTGATGGCGCGAATATTGCGGATTATACCTTCACTGCCGGAAACAAAGTCTTGACGGCCAAAGCGAAGGACAGCATGTATTTTGTGGATGTGGCTGAGATCAATCCTCAGGATTTGGATAAGCCCATGGAAGTAACCGTTACCTGCGGCGAACGTGTACTGACCGTTGGCTACAGCGCCATGCACTACATTGTCAGAAAGTTTAACGGCGATACCGGCAGCGAGCTGAAGGCGTTGCTGCAGGCAATGTATACTTACCATCTGACTGCCGAAGACTATATCGCAGCAGCATATAAACCCACATCCTTGACGGTTTCGCTTTATGAACCGCAAGACTCTGTGTACGGATTTACATTTAACACAATGAAGAAACCGCCAAATACGGTTTTGCAGATCCGGAAAGACGGTACGGAAGAATGGACCGAATACCCTGTTTCTTCTGTGAGTGCTACAACATACAACGAAAATGATACTGTTTTAAACTACTATATCTCGAAAGCGGAAGTTCCATTAGAGAAAGACAGCAGCTATATCTACCGTGTCTATGACAAAAAGGCGGAGGTAGGCACAGAATATGTAACACTGACCACCAATGATCCTCAAACAGAGTCCTTTACATTTGTACATGTCAGTGATTCCCAGGAAGGCGCCACATATTTTAACCGTGTGCTTTCTCAGGTGGCTGACAATGCGGAGTTTATAGTACATACAGGAGATGTGGTGCAGAATTCAAAGTACGAGTACGAGTGGACAGAGATGCTGGATGGAAACTTTGAGTATCTTTCCCGTATTCCTGTAATGGCAATTTCCGGTAATCACGAAACCACCTACAACACAAGAGGCATTGCGGAAACCTTTAAGCATTTTAATAACGCTATTCCTGCACAAGCTTCAACGAATTTGGGTTATTTTTACAGCTTCATTTACGGCAATGTGAAATTTATCATGCTCAACACCAATGATTTGACTGGCAATAAGCTCAAAGCTGAGCAGTATAACTGGCTTGTGAATGAACTGGGAACAAATACCTGCAAGTGGACAGTGGTAGCGCTTCACAATCCGCTGTATTCCGCCGGAAGGTACGGCTCAGACAGCTCAAAAAATGAGATCGCGCTTGCCTTGCAGCAGCAATTACGAGGACTTTTTGCCCAATACGGTGTGGATATTGTCTTACAGGGACACGATCACGTTATTTCCAAAACATATCCCATTGACGGCAATGGGATCGCCCAATCCGAAACCATTGAAAATATCGGCGGCGTGGAATATTCTGTGAATCCCAGTGGCGTCATTTATTTGATGAACGGTCCTGCCGGCAGTCAAACCCGGGTGCCGTATGTAACAAATGATACGCGGTATGCGTATGCGGAAGGCTCCCAGGCAGCATCCTGGGCAGAACTGTCCTTTGAGGGGGATATCTTAACGGTTACTGTGAAATATCACGACGGAACGAACGAAAAGGTGTATCATACATGGGGCATTAAAAAGGATGCATCCAATACACCTGCTTTGCGGATCTCCTCCGTGTACCCCTATGCAGATTTTGCAAAGGCTTATCTGGAAGCAGAGGATCCCAATGTGTCGGATTACACCTGTGGCTCTGTAAATCCCAATGTAGATACGGTTATTTCCTGGAATAGTAACAGCCAGGCCACCGGCTATACCGTTCTTTTGTCTACCGAAAAAGATTACAGCAATGCCAAAACCTATCAGGTGTCTGCCGAAAATTGCTCTGTGGCAGTGAACAATCTGCTCAAAGCCCAAACTTATTATGTAAAAGTTACGGCAGAGGGCACTTCTGTGGCAACAGAAGGCTCTTTTACCACCACAGATCTGGGTCCCCGTGTCATGACGGTGGACGGCGTATACAATGTGCGTGATATGGGCGGCTATCTCACCGCATCCGGTAAGACGACCAAACAAGGTCTGATCTATCGGGGTGGTGCGCTTAGTCCCTCCGCAGATTATCCCAATGTACAGATTACCGAATCCGGTATTGCCACCATGGCGGAGGAAATGGGTATTCGCACAGAAATCGATTTCCGGAATTCCACTGAGGCACTGGGCATCACAGAAAGCTTGATCCCCGATGTAGAACTGATCTACTGTACTCTGGGCGGATATGATTCCGGAATGACCGATTACGCAGAGTCCTACAAGAAGACCTTCCAGCTTTTGGCACAGCCTGAAAGCTATCCCGTTTACTACCACTGCACCGGCGGCGCTGACCGTACCGGAACAGTGTCCTATTTGCTGGGGGCACTCCTTGGTATGGATGAGACAGACCTGATCCATGATTATGAGTTTACCAGCTTCTCTATGTATGGCGAGCGAAACTCCAAAACGACGAAATATGCCTTTGGCGCCATGTGTGCGTTGCTGGAAACCTATGAGGGCGCAACCCTTGCGGATAAGGCAGAGCAGTATCTGCTTTCTATCGGCGTTACAGAGGATGAGATCTTCAACATCCGCGCCATTATGTTTGGTGAGGAGCCCAAAGAACTGCCGGAGGATGGCGCAGATACACCGGAAACCACTGTGCCGAGTTTCTTCGATTATATGAACAGCAAGGAAACCATCACCCTCAATAGCAGTATGACCTCGGTGACCTCTGATCTTGCAGTTGGCTACGGAAAAACCGTGCGTATTCCGCTGGATACGCAAATCGTATCCACTGGCAGCGGCAGACTGTTGGTGTATATCGGCAGCTATGGCTTGAATATGCGGGGCAATTCCCTTCGATTCCATATCAATGATGGCTCTGATACGGAGATAAAACCCCGACCCGACAGTACGGAGTATAAGATTTACAATAATTTCTTCGATGACGGCGGCTATATGGATCTGACGGTTACCTTGACAGATACCGGTGTGACCTTTGATATTGTGGCTGTAAAAAGCAGCGGCACCAGCCAGACCTTCAGCTACACCTACGAAAATGTACGGGTTGCCGATGAGATCGCTTCTGCTGATGCCAAAATTACGGTAAAAATCGATCCGACCCAGGTCAGCGAAGTGATCCTGGCTCCCTAAGCGAACAAAGTATATGATGTGACACTCTGACGATCCCCCGGTGCAGAACAGCACCGGGGGATTCAGAGTGTCAAAAAAGCCGCCAACCGTCAAAATGCGTAATTAAAAATAGCCTTCTCCTTGGGCAGAAGGTGGCAAAAATCTATGATTTTTGACGGATGTGGGGTAAAAAGCAAAAAGCTTGCTGCGCAAGGCATTTTGACTTACTGCACAACTCGAGCCTTACCGTACCTATGTACGCCGACAGGCTCGAGTTGTTTGTCTTGTCGGCTCCTTTGACCTCTGTCAGTCTGTCGAAAAAACAAGTTTTTCGACAGACTGGATCCTCCGGTGCAGAACAGCACCGGGGGATTGTCCATTGAAGAATACCGCCGGTTATACTTGGGACGATCCTCCAGTTACCGATGTGCGGTGTCGCAGACGGATGTTCACCACTGGCGAACGAAATCGAAATGTTGACTTTTTGTGACAAACTTGTTAAAATAAAGAAAAAAACCACACCAAGGAGTTTGGGTTTATGAAGTACGATTTTCATTCCATTCCGGACCGTTCCAATTCAGGAAGTGCCAAATGGAGACCGGTTCCCGGCGCCAGCCCGGAGCTGGTGCCTCTGTCCGTTGCGGATATGGAGTTTCCCACCGCCCCGGCCATTGTGGATGCCCTGAAGCATTTGCTGGATACCGCTATTTTGGGCTATACCAAGGCTACCCCGGCATATTTTGAAGCCGTTTGCGGCTGGATGGAGCGTCACCATCAGTTCCACGTAGACCCGGAGCAGATCGTGCTGACCCCCGGTGTGGTCCAGGGCTTAGGCTGCCTGATCGATACCGTGACCAAGCCCAATGAGCAGGTGGTCATTATGAACCCGGTGTACTATCCCTTTGACCGGGTGATTTTGGAGCATGACCGGCAGATTGCCTACTGCCCCCTGAAGCTGGAGGGCATCGACTATTCCATTGATTTTGACTTGTTTGAGCGGCTTGCCGCACAAAAAGAGGTTACAGCACTTTTGTTCTGCAACCCCCATAACCCCATCGGACGGGTGTGGACACGGGCTGAATTGGAGCATTTGGTGGAGATCTGCCACAAAAACGGCCTGTTCATCATCAGTGACGAGATCCACAACGATCTGATCATGCCCGGTTATACCCATACCGTCACCGCAACCGTTTCGCAGATCGCCTCCGAGATCTGCGCCGTATGCACCGCCCCCAGCAAAACCTTTAATTTAGCCGGCGTGCAGTGCTCCAATATCATCGTGCCTCACCAATACGCAGAGGCTGTCCGGGCCCGGGCAAAGCAGCTTTACGGCATGCTGAACATCTTTGCCTACACCGCCTGTACCACCGCCTACAACCAGTGCGAGGACTGGATGGAGGAGCTTTTGCAGGTGGTTTATGAAAACGGCCTGTACGTACAGAATTTTATCAAAGAACATATCCCGGAGATCACGGTCATTCCCCCTCAGGGTACCTATCTGCAATGGTGGGACTGCCGGGGACTGGGTCTGTCCACCCAGGAGCAGGAGCAGTTTATGCACGATGCCGGCCTGTGGCTGGACGAGGGCTATATCTTCGGCCAGGGCGGCGAAGGCTTTGCGCGGATCAATCTGGCCTGCAGCCGTATCACCCTGGAACGGACGATGCAGCGGCTGCTGGATGCGGTCATCAAGCTTCGAAACAGATAAAAATTGGTGTGTAGGGAATGACCTGTGTGTCATTCCCTGTCATCATCCTCAAAAAACACGAAATAAGGAACGGCACACAGGCCGTTCCCTACTTTATAAAATTTTATTTTAGGGCCGTCTCAAAATGAATGAGACGGCCCCGTTTTTTATTGAATTTTGGCATACAGCCTTGTCAGCAGCTTGCGCAGAGGCACAAACAGCAGCAGGGCCATGACGAAATTGCCTGCGCAGTGCAGTGCGTCAACGGGAATTCCGGAGATCCACCAGCTCAGAGCAAAACCCGGGCCGCCGGAAACCAGGTACACCGGCGCACACAGCAGTCCGAACAGCAGGCCAAAGCCGCCGCCCAGCACCGCCCAGACCAACGGATGGGTCATCTTCCGCAGCAGCCAGGCCGCCACCGCCAGCACAACCCACACATACAGATAGTTGATACTCCACAGGTGCAGTCCGTAGAACAGAAATTCCATCAGCACATAGGTGTAGATGGGATATACCGACTTTTTGCCGAAAACCACCGCAAAGAGCATGACAAACAGGGAGACCGGTTCAATATTGGGCAGGCCGCTCATTGCAACCTTGGCAGCAAAGGTCAGTGCACCCAGCATACCAAAAAGAGCCACCTGCCGCAATGTCAGCAAACGCTTATCCAATGGTGTAAACCAGCTTGTACAGGCCGCCGTCCTGGATGGCAACGCCGTCAGCGCCGGTGGTAGCCTGCTCCTGGCCCACATACAGAGCCCACCAGCCCTGATCCACGCTGTAGTCCGCCACTTCGCCGTCCACCGCAGTGATATACAGGCCAAATTCACCCATGGAGCCTTCCACCAGGCCCTCATTCAGGATCACCGGTCCCAAAAATTCCTCCTGGGTGGTGTAGGTAAAATCCTTGGAGCTGCCGTCGGCGTGGACCACCGTCACGGTGATCTGCTTGGTGCCGTCCTGAGTGGTTGGCCGGGTGGCGAAATATACGCCCACCAGTACAGCGGCAACTGCCACCAGTGCGATCACAGCCAGTAAAATTTTCTTGTTTTTCATAGGTTTTCCTCCAAAAATCAAAGTACCGTGGCCCCCCCAAAGGGTGCCACGGCCGTTTTTACGTGACAA
>JAFSET010000041.1 GCA_017435615.1 Oscillospiraceae bacterium
AACGCAAAAAACCTAAAGCGGTGTCATTGCGAACCAGTGACCGTGGTGCTCCGCGCAGCGAATTATAAATTACTATGATTGCCGGGGGCAATCATACCTCAGTTAAAATCACTGGTGTGGCAATCCGTTTTCTTGCAATGCTTAGGCATTGCGCCGCCCACAGGGCGGCAATTTTATATCAATAACAGCTCGAAAAATAAGAATTTGAAGATATGGCGGATATTATTTCGCGCCCTGGCGGTCTAAAACATCCAGCACCTGCTGTCCCCGGGCGGTCAGCGCCATGCTGCCGTGGATGGGATAGGCGGCATAACGGCTCATATCCGCCCCTTTCAGCGGACAGTCAAAATCAATGCTGATCAGGCCCTTTTTCTCCAAACATTGCAGGATCAGGGTGTATTCAGCCGGTGTGTTGCGGTCGTCCTCCAAATATACCGGGGCGGGATCTGCGGCACTGCGTGCCACAGGCAAAAAGGCGTTTTCCGCCAAAGTATTCAGCAGTGTCAATTCCGGCTGGCTCAGCACCAGTTCCCCGGCACAGCCGCCGCAATGCTGGCAATTTCCGTCACAAGAAGACATTTCGTTCATCCTTTCCTGGATCTTTCCTTTATTATACCCTTTATAGCCCACTGATGCAACCGTTTTTTCGATGGATAAGGCCGCTGCCCCGGCCATAGAATAGAACCGGGAGGGATGTTCCGTGAAAGGAAATTGGAAATCATTCTTGATTGCGCTGGCTATCCCGTTGGCGGTGGGGGGTCTGGCAGCATTGCTCAGCGGCGGCATGAGGCCGTATCTGACTATGGAAAGACCGCCGCTGTCACCTCCGGGATGGGTGTTTCCCGTGGTGTGGACAGTGCTGTACCTGCTGATGGGCTACAGCTCCTACCGGGTGTATTTTGCCGGTAAATCTCCGGCGTATACCCGGCGTGCTCTGTGGCTGTACGCCATTCAGCTTGGGCTGAATTTTCTGTGGCCCATTGTGTTTTTCGGCTTTGGGTGGTATTTGGGGGCGTTTTTTGTACTGTTGGCCCTTTGGGTGGCCATTTTCCTGACCATGCGGACATTTTCCGTCATCGATGAAACCGCCGGAGATCTGCTGATCCCCTATATTTTGTGGGTCACCTTCGCCGGATATTTAAATTTGGGGGTATATTTTTTAAATTGATACTATGCAAAAACAAAAAATGTGATATAATACTCCTGTAAAATATCAAAAAAGGAGTGTTTTTAATATGGCAAATAAATATGCAGGCACACAAACCGAAAAGAATTTGATGGCCGCGTTCTCCGGCGAATCCGAGGCTCGCAACAAGTATACCTATTTTGCGTCCAAGGCAAAGAAGGAGGGCTACGAGCAGATCGCCGCGCTGTTCCTGAAAACCGCTGAAAACGAGAAGGAGCACGCAAAGCTTTGGTTCAAGGAGCTGGACGGCATCGGTGATACCGCACAGAATTTGGCTGCTGCCGCTGCCGGTGAAAACTACGAGTGGACCGACATGTACGATGGCTTTGCCAAGACCGCCGAGGAAGAGGGGTTCCCGGAGCTGGCTTCCCGGTTCCGCCTGGTGGCAGAGGTGGAGCGTCACCACGAGGAGCGTTACCGTGCGCTGCTGAAGAATGTGGAGACTGCTCAGGTCTTCCAGAAGAGCGAGGTCAAGGTATGGGAGTGCCGCAACTGCGGTCACATCGTTGTGGGTACCAATGCCCCCGAGGTCTGCCCCACCTGCAACCATCCTCAGAGCTACTTCGAAATCCACGCAGAAAACTACTAATTTCTAACGGCAGGCTGGCAACAGCCTGCCGTTATTTAAAGAAGGAGAACAATATGGATTTTACACAGATCGCCAAAACCCGGCAGTCCTGCCGCAGCTATGATCCTCAGCGCGATGTGGAGCCGGAAAAGCTTCAGGCGGTATTGGAAGCGGCCAGATTGGCTCCCTCTGCCTGTAACGGCCAGCCCTATCATTTTACGGTGTGCCGGGGCGAAATGGCCGCAGAGGCGGCAAAGGCTACCATGGGCTTGGGTATGAATAAGTTCGCGGCCCAGGCTCCGGTGCTGATCGTGGTATCGGAGGAGGCTTATTGCAGCTCCGCCGCAATGGGCGCAAGGGTGAAAAATAACGACTACCGCTCCATTGATATCGGCATTGCGGCGGCTTACTTAACGGCGGAAGCCACGGCTCAGGGCCTGTCCACCTGCATTTTGGGCTGGCTGGATGACGGCAAGCTGCGCAAGATCTGCGGTTTGGACCAGCCGGTCCGGCTGGTGATCACCCTGGGCTATGCGGCACAGGGGGATAAGCTCCGGGAGAAAAAGCGCAAGGCCCTTTCCGAGCTGGTCACCGAATTGGGTTAAGGCCTGCCGGTGAACACGCACACAGACAGAGGAAGATAAAAATGAAAAAGCTACTTGTTATGCTGCTGGTGCTGTCGGCATTGTTTGCCGGCTGCGCTGCGCCGTCTGTGGAGACAACGGCCCCTCAGCTTCAAATCCTGGAAACAAAGCCCGCGCCGTCGTCAGACCCCTATGAGGGAATGACCAAGGCTCAGTTTTACGCGGGCTATGCACCGGCAACCAGTTGGCAGGATGCTCAGTACCGTTCCAAACACGGATTTCTCTCCGGCTCGCTGGAGGTTCCCGGACAGAATGTGGTCCGGGCAGACTATCAGCCTACTGCCAAGGGCTACTATGTCCGCAATGCGGACAGCTACTACACCGATGACGGCAATACCTACATCGTGGTGGACAGCTACGGCAATCAGGTGATGCACATCTACCGGGGCGGCGGCTATATTACCCTGGAGGAAGTGGCGGCCTATATGTACGCCTTCGGCGGTGACGGCAGCCTCCCGGCCAACTATGTTTCCAAGAAAAGCACCAAGCCCTCCGGCAGCATTTGGGGAGAGTACCTCCGGGTCAACCACTCCTACTATAGCAACGATACCGAACAGTATCCCTATGAGCCGGAGCTTCCCGGCCAGCAGCTTCGCTATTATGAAATGGACATCGGAACCACCGGTACTGTGACCCCCGGCAGGACCTCCAAGGCCTATAACGACGGCGTGAGCATTGCCCGGGGGGCGGCACGGCTGGTGTATGCCCGGCAGGATCTGAACGGAAACGGGGTATATGAGCAGGATGAGGTTCATGTGTTCTATACCCATAACCACTATAACGATTTTACAGAGTATCTGAATTATTACGGCGGCTGGGGAGATACCTTCGGTAACATCACCGGCGGCGGTGAATTTGACAGCAAGGGCCGGGGTAATCCCACGCCTTATGTGCCCAGCACCTGGACAAGCCTCCTCCAAGCCGCCGCATAAGGAAACCCCGGCACTCGGATATTCAAATTCCAGTTTATCGAGCTGTTCATAAAAAGCTCGTAGGGACACCCCTCCTGGGGTGTCCGCAAAGATTTTGGGGCTCGATGCGCCAAAATCTTTCTTATTTGTTTATGCACACGAACAAAATCGGCCCATCGAGGTCCAATTTTGTTTCGGACACCCCAGGAGGGGTGTCCCTACGAAAAAACTGCAACGGCTCTATAAACTGGAATTTATGCAAACGTGAACCCCCTGGCCGGGAAAACCGGACAGGGGGTTAAATTGCTTAGAAGCGGCATTTTTCCGCGATATAGCTTTTCAGCTCCGCAATGGGGATCCGGACCTGCTCCATGGTATCCCGGTCACGGACGGTGACGCAGTGGTCAGCCTCGGTGGTTTCGTCGCCCACAGTTTGGAAGTCCACGGTGATACACAAGGGGGTGCCGATCTCATCCTCCCGGCGGTAACGCTTGCCGATGGAGCCGGCATCGTCGAAGTCCACCATGAAGTCCTTTTTCAGCTCCCGGTAGATCTCCTCAGCCTTGGGGCTGAGCTTTTTGCTCAGAGGCAGCACAGCGGCCTTGAAGGGAGCCAGTGCCGGATGGAGCCGCAGAACGGTGCGCACATCGTCCTTGCCGTTTTTGTCCTGACCCACCACTTCTTCGTCGTAGGCCTCGCACAGGAAGGCCAGTGCAACACGGTCGCAGCCCAGGCTGGGCTCGATCACGTAGGGAATGTAGTGCTCGTTGGCTTCCTGATCGTAGTAGTCCAGCGCCTTGCCGGAGGCCTCCTGATGGCGGCCCAGGTCGTAGTCGGTACGGTCAGCAATGCCCCACAGCTCACCCCAGCCGGAGCCGAAGGGGAACTGATATTCAATGTCGGTGGTAGCGCGGGAGTAGAAGGCCAGCTCTGCAGGCTCGTGGTCACGCAGCCGCAGGCTCTCTTCCTTGATGCCCAGGCTCAGCAGCCAGTTCTTGCAGAAGTCCTTCCAGTAGCTGAACCACTCCAGGTCGGTGCCGGGCTTGCAGAAGAATTCGCACTCCATCTGCTCAAACTCTCTGGTACGGAAGGTGAAGTTGCCCGGGGTGATCTCGTTGCGGAAGGCCTTGCCCACCTGGCAAACGCCGAAGGGCAGCTTTTTCCGGGTGGTACGCTGGATATTGGCGAAGTTAACGAAAATGCCCTGGGCAGTCTCAGGCCGCAGGTAGCAGGTGGAGGAGGAGTCCTCGGTGACACCGATCTTGGTCTGGAACATCAGGTTGAAGTTTCGGATGGAGGTGAAGTGGTGCTTGCCGCAGTTGGGGCAGACCACATCCTCG
>JAFSET010000042.1 GCA_017435615.1 Oscillospiraceae bacterium
ATGTCACTGGTGTGGCAATCCGTTCTCCTGCAATGCGTAGCATTGCGCCGCCCACAGGGCGGCAATTTGATACCAACAACAGCTCGACAAACTGGAATTTAAACAGGGATAAAAAAGACCCTGCACAAGGCAAGGTCTTTTTATTTTCTGAATTAGTTCAGGGCAGCCTTTGCCTTCTCTACCAGAGCAGCGAAAGCGGCGGGATCCTGAATAGCCATCTCGGACAGGCTCTTGCGGTTGAGCTCGATGCCAGCCTTCTTCACACCGTTCATAAAGGTGGAGTAGTTCAGGCCGTGGGGAGCAACAGCGGCAGACAGACGGGTGATCCACAGTCTGCGATAGTCACGCTTCTTCAGCTTACGGCCTACGAAAGCGTAGTTGCCGGACTTCATAACGGCCTGCTTGGCCATCTTAAAATGTCTGGATTTAGAACCCCAGTAGCCCTTAGCCAGCTTCAGGGTCGCATTTCTTCTTTTGCGCGTCATCATTGCGCCTTTGACTCTTGCCATTTCTTATATCCTCCTATCCTTATTTGTACGGGATCATCTTCTTGACGGTCTCGACGTTGGTCACGTCAGCGTATGCAGTGGTGCGCAGACGGCGGGTACGCTTCGTGTCCTTCTTGGTGAGGATGTGGCTCTTGTAAGCGCGGGCTCTCTTGACCTTGCCGGACTTGGTCAGGCTAAATCTCTTCTTTGCACCGCTATGGGTTTTCAGCTTGGGCATAGTGTATTTCTCCTTCCGTATCTTTGGTAGTTACTTACTTGCTTTTGGGCTGAGGAACATCGCCATAAAGCGACCTTCCAGCTTGGGATTTTTTTCCGTGGTGGCGATTTCAGCACAGGCCTGGGCAAAGTCCAGCAGCAGCTTCTCGCCTAAGTTGGTGTGCGCCATTTCACGGCCCCGGAAGCGGACGCTGACCTTGACACGGTTGCCGTCTGCTAGGAACTTCAGTGCGCTTTTTACCTTGGTGTTGAAGTCGTTGGTGTCGATGCTGGGGCTCATACGGATCTCCTTGATCTCCACGATCTTCTGATTTTTCTTGGCTTCCTTTTCCCGCTTCTTTTGGTCGAAGCAGAACTTGGAATAGTCCATAATCTTACAGACAGGGGGGACAGCGTTGGGAGAGATCTTGACCAGGTCCAGGCCTTGCTCCTCGGCCATATCGTTGGCCTCGGCTGCGGACATGATACCCAATTGGGCGCCGTCGGCACCGATCAGTCTGATCTCCTTATCCCGGATCTCCTCGTTGAGCTGATGATCTAACTTGGCTATGGTGAGCACCTCCAGTTACACGGTAGTCCGGCGTTTGCCGGAAAATGATAAAAGCGGATGCCACAGCATCCGCATACTCCACGCAATAACCCCAAAGGGCTTTGGAATATTGACCTCTTTGCAAGCTGCTGGAGGTGAGGCGGATGATCTGGCCTTCTTTATTGCCCGTGTATCTTACCACAGGATCCGCATATTGTCAAGCATAAATTTACAGACGTATGCAGGGCAAAATACGGACAGACCGGCATAAAATAATAATTCCTCGATTATGGTTGAAAAATATTGAAAACAATGGTATAATGGACTAAGGTGCATCCACCTGAGCTTTTTTAAACGGAGAAGAATGATGCTGAAAAAGTTTATTCATGATATCAAGCGGTATTTCCGATACTCCTGGGTGTCGGCCCGTTCTCAGCTAAAATCCGAAGTAGCCAACTCTTACCTGAACTGGATCTGGTGGGTACTGGATCCGCTGTGCTTTATGCTGATCTACACCTTCATTTTCGGATTTGTGTTTCAGTCCAGTGAGCAGTATTTTCCCATTTATATCTTCATCGGCCTGTCCATGTGGGATTTTCTCAACCGGACGCTGACGGAAAGCGTGAAGATCGTTAAGCGTAATAAGTCTATCGTATCCAAGGTCTACTTCCCCAAGTATATCCTGATTTTGACCAGAGTATGGGCAAACGGCTTTAAAATGCTGATCTGCTTTGCTATTGTGATCGTGATGATGATCATTTTCCAGGTGCCGATCTCCTGGAATGTGCTGTTTTTCATTCCGATCCTGCTGACTTTGGGGCTGTTCACCTTTGGCTGCGCCTGCTTCTTGCTCCACTACGGCGTGTATGTGGAGGACCTGGCCAACGTGGTCAATTTGACCATGCGGTTTGTGTTTTATCTGACCGGCGTGTTTTATAACATCGAAAAGCGTATTCCTGTGGTGGGAAACGCCTTGAACAGCTATAACCCTGTGGCCTTTCTGCTCAGCTCTATGCGTGAGAGCCTGATCTACGGAAAAACGCCAAACTGCTGGCTGCTGCTTTTGTGGTTTGCGGTAAGTCTGCTGCTGTGTGTGCTGGGCATCCGCAAGATCTACAAGGAAGAAAACAGCTATGTCAAATCCATTTGATGAGGACGCAACTATGTCGGAATATGCAATTGAAGTCAAGGACCTTTGTATCCACTATAAAGGTCTCAAGTCCTATTCCATCAAGCAAAATCTGCTGCGTGGAAAAAAGAATAAGGCTGAGGTGTTTGAGGCTGTCAAAAATGTCAGCTTCAATGTAAAAAAAGGCGAGATCCTGGGCCTGATCGGCAAAAATGGCAGCGGCAAGTCTACCATGCTGCGGGCCATCGCCGGTATTTTTACTCCCAACAGCGGCAGTATCGATCTGCACGGCAATTCCGTTTCCCTGCTGGCCATTGGCGTAGGGTTTCAGACGGAGCTGACCGGCAGAGAGAATATTATGCTCTCCGGTATGCTCTTGGGCTTTACCGAGGAGCAGATCAAGGCCAAATCCCAGGAGATCATCGAGTTTTCCGAGCTGGGCAAGTTCATTGACCAGCCGGTACGGACTTACTCCAGCGGTATGCATTCCAAGCTGGCCTTCTCCATTACCGCCATCTTAAATACCGACATTATGCTCATCGATGAGGTGCTCAGCGTGGGCGATGCCCGGTTTAAGAAAAAAAGCTACAAAAAAATGAAGGAACTGATCACCGACGAAAACAGGACTGTAGTGATCGTGTCCCACGAAACCAAGACCATCCGGGAGCTGTGCCACAAGGTGCTGTGGATCAACGACGGCGAAATGATGCGCTACGGCGATACCGAGGAGGTCTTAACTGCCTACGAGGAGTTTATGAAGTGAGGTAAATGATATGAATATTGCCATTATCTTTGCCAGCGGCAGCGGCGTGAGAATGGGCGCCGGTATTCCCAAGCAGTTTTTGGAGGTCAACGGAAAGCCTATTTTAATTCACACCATTTTGCAGTTTCAGTTCCACAAAAAGATCGATAAGATCTATGTGGCAGTGCAAGACACCTATATTCCTTATGTGGAGCTTTTGGTGCAGGAGTACCACCTGACGAAGGTGGCGGCGGTGCTGGCCGGCGGCGAAACCGCTCAGGACACCATCTACAACGCCATGAAGCGCGCGGAGCAGGAAAACGATCCGGACTCCATTGTGCTGCTCCACGACGGTGTGCGTCCCTTTATTTCCTACAATGTGATCTCCGACAATATCAAAAGCGTGAAGGCCCACGGCAACGGCATCACCTGCACACCCTGCTATGAGACCATCCTTCTGAGTAAGGACGGCGAGAAGGTGGACAGCGTGCCCTACCGCAAGGAGACCTTTGCGGCCCAGGCACCCCAAAGCTTCTATCTGAAAGATATTATCAACGTCCACGATCAGATCCGGGCCAGCGAGACCCGGTACGAAAATATGGTGGATGCCTGTACCATGTGTACCAAGCTGGGAATTCCCGTGCATATGGTGGAGGGCAACCGGGGTAACATCAAGGTCACCACGCCGGAGGATTTCTATATTTTCCGTGCGCTGCTGACTTACCGGGAAAATGAACAGGCCTTCGGCCTGGGACTGACCGGTCAGCCTCAGATCCGGCAGACACTGGATCAGCTATAACGGAGGGTGACTATGAACGGCATAGAAGAAGTGGGAAATGAAATTCTTCAGCAGGATATTCAGGCGGTGGTCCGCAGCGGTGTCACCGACGGCCTGCGTGACGGCAGCACCGTTTTCGTCACCGGTGCCACCGGCCTGATCGGATCCTTGCTTGTAAAGGCTCTGGTGTACTGCGACCGGGAAATTACGGTAGTTGCCCTGGCCCGGAGTATGGAAAAAGCCCAAGCGGCCTTTGGAAGTCTTCTGAAAAGTGAAAAGCTCAAAATCTGCCTGGGGGATGTGAACCGGCCCTTGCAGGTGGAGGGTCCGGTGGATTATATCATTCACGGTGCCAGTCCCACCAGCTCAAAATACTTTGTGGAAAAGCCGGTGGAGACCATTTTCACGGCCCTGAACGGCACCCGGAATGTTTTGGAGCTGGCTAAAGAAAAGCAGGTCAAAAAAGCAGTATACCTGTCCTCCCTGGAGGTTTACGGCGTGCCGGAGCAAAAGCAGTATATCACCGAACAGGATTTTGGCAGCATCGATCCGATGCAGGTGCGCAGCAGTTATTCCGAGGGAAAGCGGATGGCCGAATGTGTGTGTGCCTCCTATGCCAAGGAGTACGGCGTGCCTGTGGTGGTGGCCCGGCTGTGCCAGACCTTTGGCGCAGGCGTAGCCTATGACGATGGCCGTGTATTTGCCCAGTTTGCCCGTTGCGCCATCGAAGGCCGGGATATTGTGCTGCACACCCAGGGCAATACGGTCCGCACCTATTGCTACACCTCCGATGCCATCACCGCACTGCTGACGCTGATGCTCAGGGGCGTGCCCGGTGAAGCGTATAATGTGACCAATATGCAAACAGCGATTTCGATTCGGGATATGGCGGAACTGGTCTGCTCTCTCGTCCCGGAGAAAAATATTCAGGTTCGGATCGAAATCCCGGAGGATGTGGCAAGCTTTGGCTACAATCCGGAAATGATCATTCGCTTAGACAGCGGCAAGCTTCAGGCCCTTGGCTGGCAGAGTACTGTAGACCTGAAGGATATGTTCACAAATCTGATCAAGAGCATGACTGCTGACAGAACACAATAAAGGAGACCGTTAACATGAAAGGCATTATAAAAGCAATTTTTAAAGTTGCCACGGAAGCAAAGCTGCTGCTGCGTACCCGGGAGCACCTGGATGAGTGGATCGGCACGTTTTTTCGTTTCCTGTTTCGTCTGCATACCAAGATCCAGCCCAACAAGATCCTGTTCCACACCCAGGAGGACAAATACTGCTGCAACCAGAAGTATCTGTGCGAGGAATTCCGCAGAAGAAATGAAGACGGAAAGTTCGACCTGGTTTTCGTTATTCCCACCAAGGGCAAGCGTGGTGCTGTGCCCAAGGATGTTCGCGTTGTCCGCAGAGGTACCTTTGAGTATTTCTACGAGATGTTCTCCGCTCAGTATATTTTCACCAACTCCGTTTTGTATGTAAAGCGCCACTTCCGTCTGAAGCGGAAGCAGGTGCTGATCGAGACCTGGCACGGCTCTTTGGGCATCAAGCGGTTTGACCGCCATTCCTACAAGAGCAGTTGGGCCTGGGTCAACGGTGCCATCAAGACCGGCAAAATGACCAAGTACTGCGTTTCCAACAGTACCTTTGAGGAGCAGGTCTACCGGGATTCCTACTGGCCCAAGACCCCCTGCCTGCGCTACGGCCATCCCCGTAACGATATTTTGTTCGACAGCTACGCCGAACGCCGCGCCGAGATCCGGCAGGAATTTTTGGAAAAGCACGAGCTGCCTGAGGACACCCATTTTATCCTCTACGGTCCCACCTTCCGTGACAGCAAGAATTTTGACTGCTACGATATCGACCTGGACGGCATCGTGGAGGCAGCCAAAAAGCGCTTTGGCGGCGAATGGAAGGTCCTGCTGCGCTACCATATGACGCTGCGTAAGGTTTATAAGAACCGGGATATGCTCCGTGGTGCAGAAAATGTCATCGATGTGACCGGCCACGCGGATATGCAGGAGCTGATCTCCATGGCAGATATCGCCATCACCGACTACTCAAGCTGGATCTACGACTTTGTGCTGCAGCGCCGTCCCGGCTTCATCTTCGCCACCGATATCGAGCTGTATAACAACGAGCGTGGCTTCTGCTACCCCCTGGAGCAGACCCCCTTCGCCATTGCTACCAATAATGAGCAGCTCATCGAGAACATTCTGGCCTTTGACGAAAAGGAATATTTGCCTAAGGTAGAGGCCTTCCTGGAGGATAAGGGTTGTATGGAAGACGGCCACGCCAGCGAACGCTGCGTGGACAAGGTTATGGAAATGATGGGGATCTGACGGATGAAGACCAAACCTGCTGTCGTTCGAAACGGAAAGGTAGAATTTTGGCGTTTTATCTTTTCCGTGATCATCGTCATTCATCACTCCCGAGCTCTGCTTGGGGATGAAAACTGTATGTTTTTAGGCGGCTCTCTCGCGGTGGAATTCTTCTTTTTGGTATCCGGCTACCTGATGATGGCTTCGATTGAAAAGAAGAAGGAGCCCCCTGTTGCACTGGGTACAGAAACACTGGGCTATATCGGCCGCAAGCTGAAAGGCCTTCTTCCCGAGCTTTTAGTTGCTCATGTCATTGCGCTTATTTTTGCTTCCTATGCAAAGCAATACGATTTCAGTGGCGTGATCCGCCTGTTTATGGACACCTTCTTTGAAGTCACGCAGCTTAAAATGAGCGGTCTGCCGTCGGCGTCTCTCAACGGAGCTACCTGGTACATCTCCTCTATGCTGCTGTGCATGGCGATTTTGTATCCGCTGATCCGGAAGTTCCCCAATGTGATGACCCGCATCGTGACCCCTCTGATCGCCCTGTTTCTTCTGGGTTATTTGTCCAAGGCCTACGTTGCGCCCCGGGATCCGCTGAAATGGACCGGCTTTGCCATGAAGGGTACGATTCGCGCCATGGCGGAGCTTTGCCTGGGTGTGATCTGCTTCTACGGTGCAAAGAGTTTGTCCAGGCTGTCTCTCAGCAAGCTGGGCAAGGCACTGGTATCTGCCGCCGAATGGCTGTCCTACCTGATCGCCATCTACTATATGTACACACAAAAGGCCGGTAAGTATGATTTCTTTATCATTGCGATCATGATGGTCGGCGTAAGTCTGACCTTCAGCCATCAGGGCTTGGACGCAAAGCTGTTTGACTGCAAGCTGTTTGTCGTTTTGGGCCGTTGGAGCCTGCCACTGTTCCTGAGCCATATTTTCTATGGACAGCGTCTGAATCAGGTGCTGCCGGAGGGAATGTCCGACAACCGGAAAATGGCTATTTACCTGTGCTGCTCTGTCGTTACAGCCGTATTTGTACACCTGATCTCCAATTTGCTGAGAAAATGCGGTCCCTCAATAGGTGCCGCCGCAAAACGGCTGCTTTTGAAGGAGCAGGAAACCACATCTGAATAAGCAATTCCCCGGCTGTGCCTTTCAGGACACAGCCGGGCCTGCTTTTTGTCGCTTTTGAAGGCTTAAAATTCTTATTTTTCGAGCCGTTCGAATTCTGCGAAAACCTACCGATGTGTCATTGCGAGCCGCCGAACGGCGGCGTGGCAATCTCAAAGGGAAACTTTATTCATTTATGGTGTCAAAGGATATTAGGGACCTAAAATAATAAATAATCATCATTTTCAGGCCGAAAAGGGTCCTTTGGGTTATCCAACGTACACCCTTGCATTTTGAGATTGCCACGCCAGTGTGCGCACTGGCTCGCAATGACACGACTG
>JAFSET010000043.1 GCA_017435615.1 Oscillospiraceae bacterium
GGGGGCTTGCTCCCGCCGCTTGCAAGGTTTGGTGATCTCCCTTCGGCGGGAGCAAGCCCCCGCCCTACAGCATGATGAAAGGAAAAAATACTATGGATATGACAATGGAAAGCTGCCGCAAGTTTGTGGAAGTTTTGGCATCCGATGCCCCGGCTCCCGGCGGCGGCGGTGCTGCTGCTCTGGTGGGTGCCATCGGCACTGCGCTGGGCAATATGGTGGGTTCTCTGACCGTAGGCAAGAAGAAGTATGCCGAGGTCGAGGCTGAGATCATTGAGCTGAAGGGCAAGTGCGACGCCCTGCAGAAGGAACTGCTGGACCAGGTTGAGGCTGACGAAGTCAACTTCCTGCCCCTGGCTAAGGCCTACGGTATCCCCAAAGACGATCCCAACCGGGACGCCGTGATGGAGGAAGCCACCATCATCGCCTGCTCTACCCCCATGAAGATCATGGAGCTGTGCTGCCAGGCAATTGAGTACATCAAGGTATTTGCCGACAAGGGCAGCCGTTTGGCTGTTTCCGATGCAGGCTGCGGCGCTGTTTGCTGCAAGGCTGCTTTGCAGGCTGCTTCCCTGAATGTGTTCATCAACACCAAGAGCCTGAAAAACCGCGAAGTGGCTGAGGAAATGAACGCCAAGGCCAACGGCATGCTCAATAAGTACGGCGCAATGGCTGACGAGATCTTCGTCACCGTCAAAGCCGGCTTCGGCCAGTAAAAAATGCCTCCCCTACAAGGGGAGCCTTATGGCGAAAATTATTGTTAAAGGAGAAATATATTATGGCAAAACAGCTTTTAGGTAAAGAAGTAAACGAAGCATTGGTTGCGGATCTGCAGGCCCGCAGCGCTGCTCTTCGTGAAAAGGGCATCGCTCCTTGCCTGGGTATCATCCGTGTAGGCGAGCGTCCGGACGATCTGTCCTACGAAAAGGGTGCTATCAAGAAGGGCGAGACCGTGGGCATTGATGTGAAGGTGTTCACACTGCCTGAGGATGCTTCCCGTGAGGATGTGCTGGCTACTGTTGATCAGGTCAATGCAGACAATTCCGTCCACGGCGTTCTGATGTTCCAGCCCTTCCCCGCCCACCTGAAGCCTTATCAGAGAGAAATCTGCAACCGTCTGGATCCCAAGAAGGATATGGACTGCCTGACCGACCTGAGTAGCGCCGGTGTCTATCAGGGCCGCAGCGATCTGGGCTATGCCCCCTGCACCCCTGCCGCCTGTATGGAAATTTTGGATCACTATGGCATTGACTGCAAGGGCAAGAGCGCTGTTGTGATCGGCCGCAGCCTGGTGGTTGGCAAGCCTGCCGCTATGATGCTCATCGGCAAGAACGCCACCGTTACCGTCTGCCACACCAAGACCGTGGACACTGCTGCTGTCTGCCGTGAGGCTGACATTATCATTTCCGCTGCCGGCGTGCTGGGCAGCCTGACCAAGGAATACGTCCGTCCCGGCCAGATCGTCATCGACGTTTCCATGAACTGGAATCCCGAGAAGATCACTGCCAAGGGCAAGGGCGGTATGTCCGGCGACGCTGTGTACGAAGAGGTTGAACCCATCGTGGACGCCATCACCCCCGTTCCCGGCGGTGTTGGCGCTGTGACCACCACTGTGCTGATGAAGCACGTGATCGAGGCCGCTGAAAAGGTCTGATGAAACCCAATGGGCGGGGTATTGCCCCGTCCATTTCTATACCCTTTTTGAGGTGAAAACGATGAAAAAGTTAAAAAATATGACGGAAAGTAGCTTTTTAAAGCTGTTTTTCCTCTTTGTATCTGTGTGTTTCCTGGTGGCAGCACCCATCATGCCTGACCGGGCAAGTATGTTCACAGGCTTTGCAAAGATCCTGACCAGCACCTGTAAAATCTCTACAAACTATTTTGCCCTGGGCGGCTTTGCAGCCACCTTCCTGAATATGGGCGTTGTGGGGCTTTTCTGCCTGGCGCTGTGCTGCCTGCCCGGTGCCAAGCCGGTCAACGCCACCACCCTGGCATTCCTGCTGACCGTAGGCTTTGCTTCATGGGGTATGAATGTGGTCAACATGATCCCCACTGTGCTGGGCGTATGCCTGTACTGCCTGGTAAAAAAGGAAAAGCTGGGTGCGCAGGCCAACGCCATGATGTTCTCCACCGGCATTGCCCCCCTGATCTCGGAGCTTCTGTTCCGGTATCCCAACGCCGAGGCCGTGGGCTTCAACTGGTTAGGACTGGGCCTTGCCCTGGTGGTTGGTATCGTCATCGGCTTCTTCCTGCCTGCTGGCCTAACCCATGCACCTGCTGTACACAAGGGTTACGACCATTATTCCGCGGCTCTGCCCATCGGTATGACCGCGTTTTTCCTCCGGGCTGTGCTGTATAATGTAATGCTGGGCACCACCCCGGCAAAGCTGGAGCTTTCCACCATGGCGGCCCCCACGGCAGAAGCCTTTTGGATCTGCAATATCTTTGCCGCTGCGCTGTTCATGATCTTCATTGTGGTTTCCCTCCTAATGGGCTGCACCTTCAAGGACTACTGGAACCTGATGAAGGACTCCGGCCACGGCGTCAGCTTCACTGCAAAGTATGGCACCGCTCCGTTCTTGATGAACGCCGGCGTGTTCGGTCTGATGATCGTTGCCTACTTTAATGTTGCCGCCCTGATAGACCCCAATGCCGCCATGTCCACTGCCTGGACCGGCATGACCTTCGGCATTGTGTTCTGTATGCTGGCAACCTGCAACTCCGGCAGCCATCCCCGGAACGTCCTGCCCATTATGGCCGGTTATGTTCTGTTTTCCTTCGTTTTCGGCTGGATCTCCAGCTTGTTCGGCGTGGAAAAGTTTGCGCTGTCCGTTGGCAGTCAGAGCATCCTGATCGGCCTTTGCTACGCAAACGGACTTTCCCCCGTGGCCGGCAAGTACGGCTTCGGCTGGGGTCTGCTGGCCGGTGGCCTGCACTATTTGCTGGTCAGTGCCGTTCCCGATATGCACGGCGGCTTCCTGCTGTATAACGGCGGCTTCACGGCAGCCCTGATCTGCCTGATGCTGGTTCCCCAGTTGGAGCGTTTCTGCAAGACCAAGGAAGAACGGAAACTGGCAAAAGCACAGAAATAACGGAAACAAGTAGGGAATGACCTATGTGTCATTCCCTATCATCCGCAAGACACGAAAGAAGAAACGGCACACAGGCCGTTCCCTACATAGAATTTTAAGGGCCGTCTCATTCGTTTTGAGACAGCCCCTTTTTATTTACAAATTATGGACTTTCCAAACGCTGAAGACCTGCCAGGTCAGTCAGCTCCACTGTTCCTCTGGTCAGGCGGACAATGCCTTCTGTTTGAAAGTATTTCAGCATCCGGGTAACCACCTCCCGGGCAGTGCCCAAATGGCTGGCGATCACCTCATGGGTCAGCTTTAAAACGCTGGTACCCTCCACCTCCTGCTCCTGCAAAAGGAATTGGGCAAGGCGGCGGTCAAAGCTTTTCCACAGCACCTGCTCCATGACCCACATCACATCGGTCAGCCGGGTGGCCATCAGCTCGTTGGTGTAGTTGGCGACCACCGCGCTTTGCTCCATCAGCTTTTTGTACACATAGGGCGGAACGATCCAAAACTGGGTATCCTTTTCCGCCGTGATCATAATTTCAAACTGAATGGAGCTCATCACGCAGGAAGCGGTCAGCATGCAAATATCCCGGTCAAACAAGCGATACAGGGTAATCTCCTTGCCCTCATCGGAGGTAAAATAGGCCCGGAGCTGGCCGGAACGTACCAAGATCAGTCCCAGGCAGTCCAATGCGCCGTTGTGGATCAGGGTGCCCCGGGAGGCTGTGCGCAGAACGGCACTGCTGCTTAAAATCTCCTGCTCCCGGGCAGAAAGCTTGCTATAGATGGGAAAATGCTCAGAAAAGGACATCGGAAAACCTTCTTTCTTATTCCTTTGCGTCTCGGGTATCAATGCTGTCACGGAACACATAGTACCGCTGGTACAAAAATTCTGTGACGAAATTCAAAAGCATATTGATGGCAGTGACCAGGTAGCCATTCCACAGAAGCTGCTCAGTCAAAAGCCACTCAAGACCGGTGGACAAAGGCGTGAACACCAGATAATAGAACGCCACCTTGACCATGGCCACCGGCACATTGCTGGCTGACTGGAAGGTAAACCGGCGGTTGAGGGTAAAGTTCCACACCACCGAGGCCACCAGGGCGATCAGGTAAGCAAGCCACTCCGGGAAGTGCAGAAGCTCATAAAGCAGCGCAAAGCCACCCATCTGGATCAATCCTGCACTGATCGAAAACAGGGTAAATTTTACAACACGCAAAAACTCTTTCATTTTTTCTCCCTTGGCCATTACATCATGCCTTTTAAACGAGTATTTTTGCTTTGGCGAAGCTTTCGGTTGTACATGATCAGCAGCTCTCTCAGCCAGCTAAAGATCGAAGCAATCACCACGATCACCAGCACCACAGCCAAAATTTTATGCCCAGTCATCCAATTGCGCAGCAGGTACAGCATATACGGGGCAATCAGGTACAGACAGTAGGCAATATTGCCTGCCGGTATAAAAATACCGAACACCGGGATTTTCATCAGGTAGTAGCTGCCCAAAATGATCAGCGCGGCAGCACTGGTATAAAACACGGCGTTGATGGCATTGGCCAGGTATCCGGTGAAAAGATCACGCAGCAGATATCCTGCGACTGTAAGCACCAGCAAAGCACCGCACAGCAGAAGCCGTTTGGGCACAGACAGGTGTCGGGCCTTGCTGCGCAGACCTAACTGGGAAAACAGCACGCCCACAGGGAAACAGAAGACGTGGGGGGCATAGGTGCCGTTCTGCAAAACAGCAAAAGCGATCGCCGATGCCGCAAACAAGCAAATCAAGCCGCCATTTTCACTGGAGATATACGTATAGATCACCCAAAAAACCAGGTACTCCGCAAACACGATGTAAAGCTGCCATCCGGTAAAGGCCAGCGGATTGGTTCCGATCCAGATCACCGCATTCTCATATATGATGGCCGAGAACAGGATCACCGTCACCACCGACGGCAGCCACACCTTGATCATTTTATTTTCCCAGTAGTGGATCAGTCCGCCCTTGCGGATGAAGGATTGGGATACGCCGTAGCCGGAGCACAGCATGCACAGTGCCATACTGATTGCGCCCAGTGGCTCCAGCCAAGCCATTTTCAGATAATTCACACAAATCAAGCTGACCAGCCACAAAGTAATGCTGATACCACGGAGGATATCAAAATGCGCCCGATCACACAGATCAAATTCTGTCACATATTCAATTTTTTGTTGTTTTCTTGCCATTTGCTTCTTATCCCCTTGCTTGATCGGTTTCGTTTACACTTCTTTTGACATATCATCTTGTAGCTATTTTCTTGAAAGCTTGCGAAGAATTCGTTTTACCATTCTGCCTGCCCGTTTATATATAGAACGCGATTTAACTTTTTTTACCAATTTATGAAAGTTTTTATTGGGTAGTTGTTTCATAAATTTTTGTCTGACAGCGGGGGCTTTTACGGAACGGAAGGCGGAAGAATTATGACTGAGTGCCAAATCCAGATCAACCGGATCGATTTTTGCCTCCGATTGGATTGTATTAAGCAGTGCTTGTCCTTTTTCAGAGTGGATCAGCACCAGAGAGGTTCCACAGTCGTCGCTAAGCTCCGGATAGAACTTTTGAACACCCCAAAAATCTGCC
The DNA here is from genome assembly GCA_017435615.1 of Oscillospiraceae bacterium. GTDB lineage: Bacteria > Bacillota > Clostridia > Oscillospirales > Oscillospiraceae > Faecousia. The sequence goes on from JAFSET010000043.1 coordinate 5,696, forward strand.
AGGGTGATATCCGCTGCTCTTTCAACCTGTTTAAACCTACAATTATAACAAGACGGACGCAGGAAGTTGTTAGACAAAAAGCCTGAAAGAAATGCATCCTTTCGTAGGGTGTCGCAATACTCTTGTCCATTATCGAATTGTAGCAGCATAGCGTAGTCGTTCCAACCGTTTCTTTTGCTTCGAAAGAATGCGGAAGTAACAGTTGCTCCATAGAGCTTCTGTTTTTCCTGAATGTATTTTCTCCATGCCAGTGGAGAAGGGACACCGTGACAGATCAGATCCTGGGTATATAACTCGGGGTAATCCGTGCGCAGATATCGGTACAAGCCATCAACCTGACAGGGCGTGCCGCTGAAGTATACAGGTCTGCCCTGCTTCAAATACTGCTCTACCTGCCGGTAGATGCCTCCAATCTCACTTTGGACATATTTGGAACCGCGCAACAGCTCCATGTCCTCTGGCTTTTCCACGGCATAATGGAACACACTTTGAAAATCATCTGCCAATCTGGCACCGATCACCACGCCGTTTTGGCGTAGAATATACCCGGCTATTAAGGAAAAAATACCGCCAGAGGAACTTTTTTGCTGAATAGTGTTATCCAGTGCCACTGCGGCGTAAGCTTCAGGGCGGTTTTTATTCAGAATGTCCTTTTTCTCATAAATGGAGCAAACACTGCGGCATAAATTACAGTCAACACATTTTTTGCTGTCGATCTGCGGATACAGAAAGCCTTCTTCGTCTGCTACCATATTGATTGCTTTTTGAGGGCATATATTATAGCAACTGTGGCAACCGTTACACGCCGACTTATCATGAAATAACGCAACCATACTTGTCTCCTTTTTGACGGTTTTTCTTATTGCATATTACGCTTCCAATGCTTTTTTCAAAAAGGTCAGGGAGTCTGTTCTCCAGTTGTTTAAATTCTCTGCGCTGGATTCATAATTTATTTTTTCAATACTTCCTATCATTTCGGGATTTAATTTATCGATATCGTACAGATAATGAGAGTGGCTACCGTGCAGGGACATTAAATTTTGCAACCGGACATGCATTTTCTGTTTGCCTGGGCGATCCAACACAAAGTACTCCTTTTGGTAAATCCCTGAAAATACGGCAGCGTGAAAGCTGTCGGTAAAAATGTACTCGGCGTGCTTAATCAGACTGACAAACTGCGCCGGAGAAATATCATACAGGTTTATATCCGCAAAGTTCTTGTCTTCTTTGTGGTATGCTTGCGGAAAATGGGGCAGGGACACCACCTTGATGTGGTTTGTATTTGCAAATTCCCGAACAAGCCGACGGGCGGCTTCGCCGGTTCCAAGTAAAAAACTGAAAATATAGGGCTCCTGAACCACCCGCGCCGAACAAAGTTGGTCCCACTGTTGCGAGGTAAGCAACATAGACGGGTCTGCAGTGTGTACAACAGGACACGGGGCATACATAGATATCATATCGACGGAGTCTTGTTCACGAACGGAAATGGCAGTATAGTCCTTCAGGCTGTGTTCAAAGGCCTTCTGCTGCCTGTCGTTGAGTTCGGTCATTCCCAAGCTTGCGGCATAGGCAATTTTCGGTTTTCCGGCAGGTACAAAGTCCAGAAAAAAAGCCGGGTGATACCAATCAGTGTTCCATACTTGGTCACTTCCGGTTATAAAAATATCATAGTCTTCGGAAAAATCGCGGATGGTCAGCCTGTCATATACCTGTTTGCTGTGGGGAATTGCGTTTTGAAAATTTAAAAAGGCAGCTTTTCTTTTTTTCCATCCGATGTTTGTCCATGCGTGGCGCAAAGCATAGCATTTTTTGCGCAGCGCCTGCGTCAATCTTTTGGATACACTTTTCATACGTGCAGGTATCGTCATATCATAGCAGATCTGTTCAGCGGTATATCCCATATCGTTCAGCACTCGGCATAGGGCATAGGCCTGCAGGGTTCCACCGTAATTTAAACTGTGATAATAGTGGGTAATGATACCTATTTTTTTCATAATGAAACCTCCATTCTATGTTAGACGTCTTTTTTGAGGTGCATAAATTTCTTGAACATTTCGAGGAGATTTTTTCGTTCGGATTTCCTCAGACCGATGACTAACACAAGCACCGCGTAGACAATCACAACTGCTGTGCCCTTTATCAGGAACGTCAGCCAGCCGCTATCCGGCACGAGATGGTTGATTGCCAAACCAACAGCAAGAGTCAATACAACAGGGATGGACATAGGCAGATAGCACCTCTTAATAAATTTTGGAATATTCAGCGGCAGAATCTTGTGGCACAGAATGTTCAGCAAAATAACACGAACAAAACGGGCTATACATATGGATATACATGCACCAATTACGCCAAAATTCTTTGACAAAGGGAGGGATAATACCACATTCAGAACACCCATAAGCAGATTGACAAGCGCTGCGTGCTTAACTTTTCGAGTCACGGCCAGGGTTGTATTTGCGATTTGAAGGGGGTTGAAAAATAGACCAGGCAAAATTACCAGCACGGCGCCATAATAAGCCATTTCATAGCCGTTGCCCATCCAGAGCTGAATAAAGGAATTTCCTACAACCGCGATGCCAACAACAATTAGTCCGTTCAGGACAAATTGAAACTTTCCCACGCTCAAAAACAGCCTGTTTAATTGCGTTTCTCCGTCATTCTTCGTTAGAATTTTGGAAATTCGGGGCATAAACATACCGTTTATAGCGGTGGTGATTGTATATGTATAGCCCTCCAAGGTGGTCACAATTCCAAAAACTGCGATATCTGTGGAGTTGGCCACCATACCCAAAATAGAAGGCGTAATGTTAATCACCAAAAGTGTTGCCAGTGACAACACTGTAACCCATAGAGAATAACTGAATATCTCTTTGTAGAGCCCTTTGTCGGTCTTTTTAAACCTGACCTTCAGGGGGACAGTCTTTTTAATCACGATAAACTCGTAAAGGAGCTTCAGCAGACCTACCAGAGCATGTACGCTGACCATAGCATACAAGCCGTAGCCCAACAGCAGAGCAACAACCGTAAAGCCTACAAGAAATACTCTGTACAGTAAATCCGCCATTTTTAGGGGTACGAATTTTTCGTAGGCGTTCAAAATGCCTTTGAAGGTCACACAGGGGAAATTGATCACGCTGAAAACAGCGGAGATCAAATAAACCACCTTAAACTGCTCCATTTCCTCAGGAGTCAGCTTGATATAAATCTTATCCAGCAGGAAATAGATCACAATCAAAATGACGATGATCACGGCATCGATCGTCAGATATAACTTGTAGGTTGCACCTAAAAAACGTTCTGCGCTTTCCCGGTCACCCTCTGCGTTATACTTGGACAAATATCTGCTGGTGGCAGAGCTGAGTCCAAAATCCACCAAAAACAGGGTGATCAGGGAGGTGGCCAAGGTATACAGGCCGTATTGACTTTTTCCGATGGTTTCCACCATCCAGGGTGTATACAGTAATCCGGAAATAATATTGAGTGCAATGGAAACATAGGAAAGCATCGCACCCATCTTAATTTGACTTTTTGTGCCCACTGTGTCCTCCTTCTCTGGTTGAGGTGCATCGGTCTTCGCAAAAAGCAGGACAAGTCATGCACCTGAACATATTGTTTTCACCAAAACAATATGTTCGCATCATCTTTCTTCACTTCTTTATAACATGTACGCTGTGCATTAAAACTTTGCCTTTAACCCAAAGACACTATACAGCAAACGCACCCATCTGCGGCGCATCAAAAACGCGATTATCCGTTTCTTTTTGTCCGGCAGTTTTAAGCCCTTCAGTGCGTCGCGCACCTCCGGCCTGTCTATCATATCCCGCATTTTTTCCAGTTTTTCTTTTTTTGTATATTGGCTTGCCTGTAACACAATGCCGTTCAGAGCACCGATGCACAGGCCGATAAAGTAGGATTTGCAAAACTGTTCGTTGCAATCATACATTTCCGCTTCCTTCAAAAACGCTGTGCTTCGTCTATAGGTTTCGATATAGATCTCGATGATATTATCAATATATCTTCTGGACGCAGAGCCGTTTTGATGATCGATGTAATGATAAAACGGAGAGGCGGAAACAAAAACTTTTTTGCAATGGCGAAGATACTCCAGATTGAACCAAGTATCTTCGTTATTTTTTGTGGTCTCGTCAAACCGCAGGTTGTGTTCTTCAAGAATCCGGCGCCTGAAAAGCTTATTCCACGGTGCTCCGACTACCGCATGGGGCATATACTCTTTGTAATAGGAGAGATACTCCTGTAAGGTAAACATTCCCTCGTGGAGCTTCGGCGTGGGACGGCTCAAAACCTGTTCCCCTTGATTCAAAACAACAAAGGCCACGTTTCCCACGCAAAGGTCTGCTTCATCCTCTGCTGTTCCTCTGAGCAACTGCTCCATATAGGTCGCATCCAGAGTATCGTCCGCATCTACAAATTCGATGTAGCTTCCCCTTGCCACAGAAATGCCTGTGTTTTTTGCAGAAGAAGCTCCGCCGTTTTTCTGATCAATTACCGTAATGCGGCTATCCTGCTCTGCAAGGCGGTGGCAAATGGCGCTTGTGGAATCCTTTGAGCCGTCATTCACCAGTATCAGTTCAAAATCCGGATAGGTCTGACTCAGAATGCTCTGCACACAGGTTTCAATATATTTTTCTGCATTATATGCCGGGACAATCACGGAAACTGTAGGATTGGACATTTCGTTCACCTCAAAAATTTTAGAATATATTACACCAAACACACATCATGGTCAAAAATCTGCTTGATGAGCTTCCAGGAGCGAAAAATAATGTGCATCAGGTTCATGTCCTTTTACACCCTTGCCTTATTTTTCTGCCAGCATCTCCCGGTAAATATTTTTCAGTGCCTGGTAGTTTTCCTGTCTGGCGTGGCGTTGTTCTGCATTTTCAATGGCATTTTTTGAGAATTTACAGCATAGCGCATCGTCTTCGATCAGACGGCAAATACGATCTGCCAGCACCGGATATTCATTAAAATCATAACAGAAGCCGGAATGTCCGTCCTGAATCAAATCCACCATACCGCCTCTGAATGAGCAAATGGACGGCGTGCCGATCATCATGGCCTCACGAAGTGTCGCTGATGCACCTTCCATTGCGGAAGGCAGCACGCAAATACGGCTCTTTTGAAGCAGTTCCACAATTTCTGCTGAGGATTTTCTTCCCACAAACTCCACGTTCTCTGCAAGTCCAAGCTTATTGATCAGCTTGTGCAAATACCGCTCATATCCATTACTTTTCTGATATGATGTGCTATTTCCGGGCACATACAGCCTCACATCCGGATACTTCAATTTTACCAGTGCCAAAGCACGAATCAGCATATGCAACCCTTTCAGGGGATACTTGGACGCCCCCGTGTAGATGCTATGGGGTTCTGCCTTGCTGATCTGCCATTTTTCCGCGTCATAAAACACCGGCGGCACATTATAGTTCAGACGGTCGTATTGCAAATTAGGATTGATGGACAACATCACTGCTTTATCCCAGTCTACCCGTCCTGTGACGCGCTTAACGTGCTGCAAGACGTACCGTTCTCTCTTTGCGTTTTTTAGATATAACTGATGAGTAAATATAGGTGCCTTTAACGTTAACCACTGCTTCAATGTTGCAGCAGACAAAAACTCCCGGGTCGTCAAACCCGCTTTAAATTCCTGAGAGATACGTGTCAAAATCCCCTGAATCGTCAAGAGTACAGGCTGTATTGGTTGAATATCCACCATAGCTCGTGCCATAGAATATTCCGTGCCGTGCAAATGAATCAAGTCGGGTTTAAAATCATCCAGCACATATCGGCAATCCGCCAGAGTCTTTTTGGAGCTGATCAGCAGGCGTTTACCTCCACCGGGAAATACATAGTGCTTGATTCTGTCAACTGTAACCACTTCCAATTTGTCAACACCCGCATAGGTCATTGTGGCCAACTCTATTTCCTCATCGGCTTTAATACTATTTACATAGTCCAGCAGCCATGTTCCGCTTGTAGTTGTTCCTTTATTCAGAGCCTTTGCCGCATCGGGCAGCATCATATTCAGCACCCATAATACCTTCATATAGCTTCCTCCTCAGACTTTTCTGCATGCATCGTTTTCTGAAACAGTCTTAAATATTGCTTCGTGTTTTCGCTTTTTCCAAAGTTCTGCAGTGCATATTCTCGACAGTATTGGGCATAATGTTCTTTTCCCTTATCCAGCACACTCCGCACTTCCTGCAGCATTGCTTCCCAATCTCCGACAGGAACAACTGCACCGCAGCGCTCTCCCACCAGTTCCGGGTTGGCAGTGCTGTCAAAACAGACCACCGGTGTGCCGCAGGACAAGGCCTCTGCGGTCACCTTACCGAAGGTTTCTTCCAGAGAAGGCTGGATAAATACATCTGCCATAGAGTAAATCTGCGCCAGCTCTGCTGTGCTGGCTGTTGCAGATATTTTATGGGTATTAGCAGGATATTGCCGGTTTTCCGGCAATTTGCCTACCAGCACCAGCTCTGCTTCACCCTGCAGCTGCTCTGCGATCCATAAAATGGTTTCCAGTCCTTTTCTGGCCTCCCAGGTTGCCGCTACCCCCAACAAAAGCTTTTTTCCCTTTAAGTTCATTGTTTCTCGCAGGCTATCGGTATCCGAGGGGCAAAAACAATCCGTATCGATCCAGTTGTATATCCGGCTTATGACACTTGCATTGGCAAATACCGGAGATTGCTTTGCTTCGTTCAGGATCCAATCCGATACCGCTACGACGCCTAACCTGGGGATCGCACCGAATAATTCCTTACGATCATTCAGCATTTTCTTGGTATGGTCAAAAAACCAGCTTTTATTGTATGCCTTAAGCATTGGGCAGTTGCCACAGCTGTCCTTCCACTTTTGACATCCGGCGGTGGTGTAGAAGCAGCATTTTCCTGTGTAGAACCAGCAGTCGTGGAGCACAGCCACGGTGGGAATATCCTTTTTCGCCAAATATTTCAGCAGCATTGGCAGATGGATATAATTGGCGTGAAGATTGTTCAGGACCACCACATCCGGCTGAAACCGGTCCATAAACCGAAGGAGCTTTCTGGTGGCATGGGAGGAGAAATAACCCTGCGTACCGGTAATCCGGGACAGCAGTGCATGCATTTTTTGTCCAACCACACCGCCGATCAGGTATTCCGTTTCAGGATCTTCCACCGCACCTACGGGATAAGCAGCCACACAGCAATGTCCCTGCGCCCGAAATGCGTTGTTCAGTTCATATACATTTCTACCGGTAGACAGGCGTCTATATACCGCGTTGATCTGTAGGATTTTCACCGGGCAGCGCACCTCCTGTTATACAAAATAAAAATCGAAATTCTTAAACATACTATTCTGAAGCCGATAAATATACAGGGCAAGGGCTCCGAGTATAAAAAAGAACTTTATGAGTTCGTATTCCTTGTCCTCCAGTTCCTGAAAGCCCTCTGGGATCAGCAGCATTACAAAATAAAAATAATAATAGCTGATCCGTTCCAAAATATCACTGCCGATATATCGTGCAATGTACGCCGTAAAGCCGGTTAAGGTCGCCAAAAGGGCTGTTTGAGCAGATTTTCGTTTTAATATCTGTCGATTATACAGTGCAATGACAATGGCGCCCAAATACAGCATAACCACGAGTACACCGCCGCCTTGGGATGTCGCAATATCTGAGTAATCCTCGCCTGAAAGCTCATAATAACCGGCAATAATTTTGTCGATAAACAGCAAGCACGCAATCAGGCCAAAAACATAGAACAACCAGCTTCCCAAATTATTCTTCATTGCCGGAAGGAAATACATTGGGAAAAAGCACATCGCTGTTTTGTGAAACAGCATTGCGATCAGGACCGTTATCACAAATGGAATCAGTTTTCGCCTTTTTGCGAATTCGTAAGCAAACAAGCAAATAGACATGGCCATAGCTTGCCGCATACCGCTCATATTAAAAGTAAACAAACCCAGGCAGACATAGATGGTCAACGACAGGGGAATATCCTTGGAATTACGACGGATAAAGACGCAGGTTGCAACGGCGGTCAACGCAGAACTGGAAATGATCGCAGTTTGCCCATCAGGAAACACCCTGCCCAGCAGCCACATTGTAAAATAAAAACCTGCCTCTGAGGACAAAAGATCATAATTCGATAGGCGTTGGTCATAGTAATCTGCGAATGAATCGTAGGTTTGCAGGGTTTTGTACAGTCTTGCATATCCGCGGCTATCGGCTCCCACATGGAGCCCACGGAATGCCGTCACAAAAAGGACCAAAAAGCCACAGATCCATATATAGTTTCTGTAATTGTTCTGCCGAAGACCGTATTTTGGTGGTAAAATACCTGCAAAAGCTACAATTACAGCCAAAGAAATTAAGTATACCATATTATTCCATCCTGTTTTGTGCGACGTTATACACAGTAAAGGTTTTATCGTCCTCTACCAAAACTTCTCAATGTGTGATAAATTCGCTTAAGCATTTGAATGATTCGTTTTTTTGCAATATACTTGACCTTTTGTGCCGGATTCACTCGAATATTATTCTGTTTCAGATAGGCTTCGATCTCCCTTGAAAGCTCCGGTTGTCTGGCGCAACAATAGTAGTATAAAAGCAGAATAAAGCGTGTATCACCTTGATTTTTTAGCAATTCAAACAGTTCCTTGCAGGATTGACGTAATTCCGGAGCATGCCGGTCTGCCTGCCTTACGGTCACCTGTTGGGCGTGAACACGGTTAGAAACCAATGCGGTTTTTTCCACATAGACCTTTGCTCCTTTTAACGCCATTTTTTGCCACAAATTCCAATCCAGAACAAAGCACATATCCTCACAGAAAAACAATCCGCTGTCAAAGAAGTATTTCGGAATCAAAAGCCCACAGCCATTGAACCCGTCCTTGAACAAAAGGTGTTCAAACATTCTATATGAGTCCAACAAACCGCTTTTCGTATTTGTCGGACGGTAAATATGGCTGCCGTTTTGGTCGATCAATCGGCCTGTGTGGCTGATCAAAGTGGTGTTCTGGTCCAAATTATACTTTCCGTACAGACTGATTTGCACCTCGATTTTGTTCTCGTCGTATAAATCATCGTGGGAAAGCCATGAGATAAATTTGCCATATGCTTGCCGGATGCCGTAATTCAGGGCGGAAGAACAGCCACCGTTTTCTTTTTCAAAATAACGGATTTTGTCCCCATAAGAACGGCAAATATCTCCGCCGGCTCCACCATCGGTAGAACCGTCGTTGACCACTATGACCTCAATATTTTTGTAAGTCTGGCACAAAGCGCAGTCAATTGCCTGCGCCACATAGTTGCTTCCGTTATAAAGGGGGATCACAATAGATACCAGCGGATAATCAGACATTTAGGGCACTCCTTTTATGTAATATCGATCCAGTCGCCAAGACGGCGTTCCCATTCTTCCGGGTGGAACAGCTGGAAGCCGCCACCGTGGAAGAAGGTATATTCGCCAAAATAGATTTTTCCATTTAATTCGTACAGGTCAATACGAACGTGGCGCATCCCTTTGGACAGCTTAGCGGACAACTCTTTCATTTCCTCAAACATTGCCGGCTTCTCAATAGACTTGTCCGCATTGGGATGGATGTTGAAAATATCCAGATGGTTAAATTCCATATCGTAGAAGTCAAATTTACAATCCGTATCACGGTCTGTTGCCACAAACATCAGTTTCGGCTCGCCATTGAAGCAGAAGAATTTGTAATCCTCAATACTCTTTTCCGGATTGTTTTCATCGATCATGAGCTGCTCGGCAATGATTCGGCGCGGCACGCCCATATAGGGATATTCCCGTCCTGCATGGTAAAAATCGTGCTTCAGTCGTCTGGTATAAAATGCATTCATTTTAGCAAAATCTTCCTGGGACAAGGAATCTTTATCCCGAATGACCTTAGTGCTACCGGAATCGTGATTGCATTTGAGTACAAACTGGTTAGGAAGCTTATCAAAATCAATCTCATCAAAGCTGGTCCACTGGCCCAGTAACGGAAACATATGACCCTCGCCTAAAACTGCGTCAATGTGATCCCGCACAGCCAGCTTGTCCACCAGCTTACGGTATTCCGGGCGCCGATCGTTCACCTTTAACCATTGCAGTTTTTCGCAGTAACCGACGGGTTTTTTGAAATTCGGCCATTTTCCTGTTGTGGAAAAGTAAAAAAGACCCAGGTAAAGCTTGTCCGGCAGAAACGCAAGCGCCCCCATTATCTTTCCCCGCAAATCCCTGCTGATTATTTTTCGCAGATCAATCATAATGCGTTACCTTTCTTCTACAAATTCTCTTTATACCACTCGATAGCCAGCTTGATGCCATCCTGGAAGCTGTAGTCCGGGTCATAGCCCAACAGCCTGCGAGCCTTGGAAATATCGGCATTGGAGTGCTTGATATCGCCCTTCCGGTCGGGGCCAAAGTTGGGCTCAATGTCCAGGCCCAACGCAGCAGTCAACCCGTAGTAAATGTCAATCAGGTATTCTCTGCCGCCGTAGGCAATGTTAAAGGCCTCGCCGGCTGCCTCGGAGGAGGCCAGGCAGGCCTTCAAATTGGCTTCGATCACATTTTCAATGTAGGTGAAGTCCCGGCTCTGCCGGCCGTCACCGTTGATGGTAGGCGTCTGCCCGTTCAGAAGCTGTTTCAAGAACTTGGGGATTACTGCAGCATAAGCACCGTCCGGGTCCTGCCGCCGGCCAAAAACGTTAAAATAGCGCATACCATAGGTATCCAGGCCGTACAGCTTGGTGTACAGCTTTGCCCATTCCTCATCGCACCGCTTGGTCAGGGCATAGGGGGACAGAAGATTGCCTTCCCGGCCTTCGGTCTTGGGCAGATTGGGCTCGTCGCCGTAAACACTGGAGCTGGAGGCGTAGACAAACTTCTTTACGCCCTTTTGACGGGCTGCTTCCAGCATATTCAGGGTGCCCTCAATGTTGTTTCTGCAGTAAAACAGGGGCATTTCGATGGAACGGGGTACGCTGCCCCACGCCGCCTGATTGAGAACATAATCCACGCCCTCACAGGCCGCCATACAGGTGTCCAAGTCCTTGATATCTCCCTTAATAAATTCATAGTTGGGATTATCCAGGAACATATCCACATTTTTCTGCTTGCCGGTGGACAGATCGTCCAAGGCCCGGACCTTGCAGCCCATGTTCAAAATGGCTTCACACAGGTTTGAGCCGATAAAACCGGCTGCACCGGTCACCAAAAATACAGAATTTTCAGGAAATTTCAAATACTTATAACCCATTATTGTCCTCCAACGGTTTTACCGGTCAGCATCTCTTTTCTGGATCAGAACGGTAATTTGCTGTTAATGTTAAAATAGATTTTTTCACAGATTTCTCTGAATTTTGTTTCATTTTTATTGATCACATTGATGCCGGTATCATTTATTCGTTTATTCAACTTTGCAATGATATCCCTGTGAAGCTGGTCTGTTCTGCGCTTATCCAGTGGCGTGGCAAGCATTACATCCAGAAGCATCCGATTATTGTAAGGAATGCAGATATCAAACGAATATTTATGTTCTGAAGTGATTACAGAACCGCCCCAAGAACCATAACGGATTTCCCACAGAAAAATATCGCTCCAGTCATATCCGTGCAAATTTTCCTGCAGTTTTGTCTGTTCTATATACTGGCGAAATATATCATCAGTTTGTTTTAAGAGCTTTCTGTTATGCAAAAACAGCTTATACATACAGGAGCATCTCCGAGGTGTCATCTGTTTGGGCATCTTTTTCTTGCCAAACTTTTTATAATAATTTGCCCTGGCAATTTCCGATACCCAAGACTTTACCTCTATATCAAAATCATTTTGCTTGGCAAAAAATGCTCGCTTACATATATCGTTTGTATTGTTTCTACCAATATAGTCCTTATTAAATTGTAAGATATCTTTGACAATCTCAAACTCTGGATAATCCTGTGTATTTGCAGAGACTTTATAGATTGTATGGTTCAAGCTCAAAGCTTCACATATTTTTCCTGCCGCCTCAGCATCGATTTGCTCCGCATCAGATGTGATATAACTGAAATAACGGTAACGGTCATATATTGGATTAATTGCAGACAGTGTTGTTTTACTGTCCATACCACCAGTCAATGAAACTGCAGGATTTCCCCATTTTTGGGGAATTAACTTCATTGTATCTGTCATAATTTGACAAATACGATCCAATACCTTTTCATACTCCTGCTGGTCTTTCGCTATAGAAATATCCTTTTCGGGATAAAATCTGTGGATGCTACGCTGACCGCTGTCACCGTTGATGGAAACAATCGTATTGGGCACTACACGCTTCAGCTGTTCGTACTGTGTAATATCTCCCGGAAGAAATGCTCCATAAAGCTTGTAGAGTCTATAATTAAACAGCATATTGGCGTACTGCGTTACCGGAAGGTTGTACGCCAATCTTGCAATTGCAGAATGGGTGGTAAGTATTATATCTCCGTCAATAACTCCATAGAACAGACTGACCATACCGGCACAATCTACAAGAACTTTTATATCCCCATTAGCCGAGATCTTGCCTAAAACAAATATTCCGGTTAATTCATTGATATAATTCAACGCGCTTTGTTCAGAAGATGCCTCTTGCTTTGCAACGATCTGCAAAATTCTTTTCTCGCAGATTGTTCCATCAAATGGATTAAATGCATGACCAATCAGGAAAAAAACATTTCCTTCCTCGTCAATATAGTCGAACAGTTTCTGCTCCGGATGTACTTTAAAGACGAACTTACCTAAATTGACACTAACCCAATGGTCCAGAAAATCTATTTTTTTTAGTTTTTCTTCATTTGTGGTTGCCACAAAACCACAGGTGCAAAACTTTAAAATATACTCCTGATACTTAGCCTGTCGAAAGAAAAAAGCATCTTTCAATGTACACACTCCCTAACTTACAGTCTCCAGTAGTTGTAGCCGGCCTGCTCGTATTCCTTGCGGCACAGCAGGCCCTTAATATCTGCCAGCACCTTGGTGCTGTTGGGGCCGGCCTTGAACATCTTGTCAAAGTCTGCCTGCTTCAGGTCCTTGAACTCCTCGTGAGCCACTGCCAAAATCACGGCGTCGCAATCGCGAACAGCGGAAATATCCACAAATTCCATGCCGTACAGCCGCTGAGCCTCGTCAGCGTCTGCAGCAGGGTCCGCAACAGTGGCGGTGATGCCATATTCCTTCAGCTCGTTGTAAATATCAATGATCTTGGTGTTACGGGTATCGGGGCAGTTTTCCTTGAAGGTAAAGCCCAAAATCGCGACCTTGGCCTGTTTGATGGCCACATCTGCCTTGATCAGGCTCTTGACTACGCTTTCGGCCACATACTTACCCATATCGTCGTTGATCCGGCGGCCGGAGAGGATGATCTGGCTGTGATAGCCCAGCTGCTCTGCCTTATAGGTCAGGTAGTAGGGGTCCACGCCAATGCAGTGACCGCCTACCAGGCCCGGATAGAACTTCAGGAAGTTCCACTTGGTACCGGCGGCACGCAGCACAGACTGGGTATCAATGCCCATCTTGTTGAAGATGATGGACAGCTCGTTCATAAAAGCAATGTTGATATCACGCTGGCTGTTTTCAATAACCTTGGCAGCCTCGGCCACCTTGATGGATTCTGCCCGGTGCACACCGGCATCCACCACCAACTCATAAACCTTGGCCACTTCGTCCAGGGTTTCCTCGTCCATACCGCTGACGATCTTGACGATAGTCTCCAGGCGGTGAACCTTGTCACCGGGGTTGATGCGCTCGGGGGAATAACCCACCTTGAAGTCCACGCCGCACTTCAGGCCGGACTCACGCTCCAAAATAGGCACGCACACATCTTCCGTAACACCGGGATACACCGTGGACTCATAAACCACGATGGAGCCCTTGGTCAAATTCCGGCCCAAAATGGTGGAAGCGCCCTCCACAGGGCTCAGATCCGGGGTGTGGTCGTCATTGACGGGGGTGGGTACGGCCACAATATGGAATTTGGCCTCCCGGAGCTTGGTCTCGTCGGTGGTAAACTCCACTGCGCAGTTTTTAATAACCTCGTTGCCCACTTCGTTGGTGGGATCGATGCCACTTTTGTACAGCTCGATCTTCTTTGCGTTCAGATCAAAGCCTACCACCTTCACCTTCCGGGAGAAGGCAACTGCAATGGGCATGCCTACATAGCCCAGACCAACCAGAGAAATTTTTTCTTCGCCATTGACAATTCTTTCGTACAGTCCCATAGTTATTTCTCCTCGATCTTCAAATACTGACACATTGTCAGGTTTACTTGTTCCACATCAAATTTTTCCCGGCAGTACGCTAAGCTCTTACTGCCCATTTGGGATATCCGTTCAGGATTTTTAATAAACAGCTCCATTTTTTCCGCAACAGCAGCGCCGTCCTGGATCGGAACCAGGAAGCCGGTATCTCCATCGATCACCGTTTCCTTGCAGCCGGGCGCGTCGGTGGTGATGATAGCCCGGCCCATGGCCATAGCCTCCAGCACCGTTCTCGGGGTGCCCTCACGGTATGAGGGAAGCACATACACCGAGCATTGCCGGTAATAGTCCGCAACCCGGTCCGTTTCACCGAAGTGCTCGATGATTCCCCGGTCTATGTAAGGCTGAAGCTGCTCCTGAGAAAGGGAGTCCTGAATTCCCTCGCAGGCACCCAAAAGCATACACCGCACATCCGGATACTTGGCCTTGATCAGCTCACAGGCCTGCAGGTATTCCCGGATGCCCTTGGAAAACATCACCCGGGAGAGCATAAAGAAGGTGATCTTATCCGGATAGGGTGCTTCGGCAAACCGGTCCATGTTCACGCCGGAACCGTTAACGATCCGGCACTTATCGGCTTTCACCAGCTTTTCCCGGATAAACTCATCCCGGTCATCGGTGTTTTGGAAAATGGCCACGTCCGCACAGCGAAAGGCACGCTTGTACAGGGCAGACATAATAGCCTTGATCACCTTGGCCTTGGGGGTTTTGGCGGTAAAGGCATAGCCCGCGCCGGTGACCATTGCCGCAACATGGGGGACCCCGGCGGCCTTTGCGGCCATAGAGCCGTAGATCACCGGCTTGGAGGTATATCCCAGCACCACATCGGGCTTTTCTGCTCTAAAAAGCTTTTGCAGGGCACTTTTGTATTTCAGATCCGCCAGGGGATTGACCCCGTTTTTGTTTATGGGGATCTCCACGAACCGAGCGCCCAAAGCCTCAATTTTGTCCACATCGATTTGATTTGGTCCTGTGACCACCACCTCGTAGCCGGCGGCAATGATCTTCCGGATCAGATCTCCTCTGAAATTGTAAACCGTTCGGTTTTTCGGTGAAACAAGCACGAATTTCATAATGCTTTGTTCCTTTCCTTTGATAAATAATCCGACATTTGGCCATAATAACCCAATGATACTCGTACATTATAATATAAAACCCTTGGCTTGTCAACAAACCAAGGGCGCATAATCTCTGCGTTTTTCAGTTTTAGGGCGTGCTGCAGTCTTTGCAGCACGCCCTGAAAATTACTGTTCCTTTACGCTTTCTACCAAGCCGTTGGCCATGCCCACCATGCCCTGCATTTGGCTGGGAATGATGATCTTGGTGGCCTTGCCGTCGGCAACCTTTTCCATTGCCTGGATGGACTTAAGCTTAATGACCTGCTCGTTGGGAGCCTGCTGGTTCAGCATGCCCATAGAGTCGGCCAGTGCCTGCTGCACGGTACGGATCGCCTGAGCCTCGCCGTCAGCCTTCAAAATAGCGGCTTCCTTTTCTGCCTCTGCCCGCAGGATCGCAGCCTGCTTTTCCGCGTCAGCACGCAGAATGGCGGACTCGCGCTCACCTTCCGCGATCAGGATTGCGGATTTCTTCTGACCTTCTGCCTGCAAAATAGCCTGCCGACGGTCACGCTCAGCCTTCATCTGCTTTTCCATGGAGCTTTGGATGTCCTGCGGCGGCAGAATATTCTTCAGCTCCACACGGTTGACCTTGATGCCCCAGGGGTCAGTTGCTTCGTCCAAAATGGCACGCATTTTGGTGTTGATCACATCACGGGATGTAAGGGTCTGGTCCAGCTCCAGGTCGCCGATGATGTTACGCAGCGTAGTGGCAGTCAAGGTTTCCATAGCGGTCATAGGCTGCTCCACGCCGTAGCAGTACAGCTTGGGGTCAGTAATCTGGAAATACACCACGGTGTCGATCTGCATGGTAACATTATCCTTGGTGATCACAGGCTGAGGGGGATAATCGTGGACCTGTTCCTTCAGGGTGACCCGGCGAACAATCCGGTCGATAAAGGGGATCTTAAAGTGCAGGCCGACGCCCCAAACAGCCTGGAACGCTCCCAGCCGTTCCACCACATAGGCCCGGGATTGCTGGACCACCTGGATGTTGGAAATGGCGATGGCAAACAGCACCACGATCAATGCAATAATGATAAAAACTTCCATAAATATACCTCCTTAAATTATGTATCCGGTTAATTTGCGGGCGTAACGAAAACCTTTACGCCTTCCACCCGGTCTGCCACGACCAGGGCGTCTTTTTCAATAGGCTGACCGGTGGTGCTTCTGGCGGACCATTCCATATTGCCCAGCTTCACCCGGCCCCGGGACTCCACATTGTCGATGGCCACTGTGACACGGCCTTTGGTTCCCACTACGGCGTCCACATTGGTTTTGGTCAGCCGGGGTGTAAAGTACTTCCGGGCTACCGGCCGCAGCAGGATCAGCAGCACCGCCGAGACTGCCAAAAACAGCAGAATTTGCAGCCAGAACGGACCGCTTAGCAGGCTGACGATCAGCGCCACCAGAGAGCCGATCATAAACCAAACCGCCACCATGGTCACGGTTGACGCCTCGGCCATGATAAAGACCACCAACAGTGCAAACCATAAAATCGCCTCAAAATTCACGATGTACCGCCTCCTTTCCTTTCTACCTATAGCATATCAAAGGGAAAGAAAAATATCAATAAGAAAATACTTCCCCTCTGTTGTATTTGTATGATACCACACCTATGGATAGAAATACAGGATGAAATCGGAAAAATAAGCCCCCTTATTTCTCCACTTTCAGAAAAATACCAGATAATTCTATGGTTTGCTTTCTTGAAATACACTTCAAATTCTTATTTTTCGAGCTGTTGCTGGTATTAAATTGCCGCCCTATAGGCGGCGCAATGCTGCGCATTGCAGTAGCTATGCAAAGCCAAAAACCTTAAGCGGTGTCATTGCGAGCTGCCGAAACGGCGGCGTGGCAATCTCAAAGGGAAACTTTATTCATTTATGGTGTCAAAGGATATTAGGGACCTAAAATAATAAATAATCATTTTTTTAGGCCGGAACGTGTCCTTTGGGCCCAAAATTGTACACCCTTGCATTTTGAGATTGCCACGCCAGTGTTCGCACTGGCTCGCAATGACACGGGGAGGACGGATTGCCACGCCATGTAGGGGAGGCGTTTCGCCTCCCGAGGGACAGGAACCCCGTCCCCTACTGGCTCGCAATGACACATCGGTAGGTTTTCGCAAAATTCGAACGGCTCGAAAAATAAGAATTTATAACACTGGGGATAGAATTTCCGGGATGGCGTTTCTGTGCGCCATCCCGGAATTGGGGTTCTTATTTTACTTTCAGGGTCACGATGTTGGAATAGGTCACATTACCGGCACTGTCGGTAATTCGGCAGCGGTATTGGTAGCCGTTCTTTGCGGCGGCTGCCAATACAGACAGAGCCCTGGTCTTATTGCCGGTTGCGGACGCGTTCTTCCAGGTGCCGGAAGGGGAGGTTCTGTACTGCCACTGGAAGCGCAGGCCATTTCCGATTGCGGAAACGGTAAATTTCGCTGTTTTCCCTGCCAGCACAGTCTTGCTCACCGGCTGGGTCTTGATGGCCAAAACATGCAAGGTCACCGTATTGCTGTAAACGGTATTGCCTTCGCTGTCTTTGATCCGGCAGCGGTACTGATAGCCGTTTCTTCCCACGGTTGCCGGAACAGACAAGGTTTTTGTCTTGCTTCCGGTGGCGGCAGAATTCTTCCAGGCCGCCTTGGCGGAGGTGCGGAACTGCCACTGGAAGGTGACATTTGTGCCGTTGGGCTTCACCGTGAACTTTGCGGTTACGCCTTTTTTCACTGCCTTGCTTACCGGCTGTGCGGTAATGGCAAGGTCTGTCATATGCAGGCGAACTTCTTTTGTCCACACGGAGTTTCCGTATTGGTCCGTTACCCTGCATTTCAGGTAACGTCCGTTCCTTCCTGCGGTCATCTTGCAGGAATAGGTGGCTTTTTTCACAGAAGCCAGCTTATATTCCACATCCCCTGCGTTTTTATAATACCATTGGTATTTCAGGCCGTCACCGGCAACCTTGACGGTGACCTTTGCGGTATCCCCAACGATGGCATAGGCCGTCTTGGGCTGGGTGATCAGCTTGAAGGGGGTCCAGCTTTTCCAGGTCAAACCGTCACCCCAATAACTCATACGGCTATCCCAGCTCTCGTTATTCACCGGATAGTAAGCGGTTGCGGTCACGCCGTAAAACACAGGAAAACTTCCGCCCCACCGGGACTGCTCGTCGCCGTAAAAGAATATCTTTTTCAAATTTGAACAGTTACGGAATGTACAGCCATCCAGCACCACGCCATTGGGAATCACTAGCTTTGTCAGCCCCATGCAGCCCCGGAATGCGTCAGAACAAATTTCTTTCACACCCTCCGTAATCGTCAGGGATGTCAGGCCGCTGCAATACTGAAATGCCCTTGGTTGTACTATTTCAACACTGCCGGGAATGGTAATCGCCGTCAAATGATCGTAGTCTAAGAACGCTTCCTCGGCAATCAGCTTTGTTTTGGGATGTATGGTGCATTTTTTAATATCCTTTGACACGCCCTTGATCAAGGCATGATAGGGATTTTTGGCATTTCCCAGGTAGCAGGCGTTTTGATATTTGTTGTATTGCAAGCTGTCACAACCGGTAAACGCATCGTATTTTATATCGTTAACGCTGTCCGGAATTGTTATTTTCTTAAGATGGGTGCAGCCGCTGAACAGTCTGTAATATAGCAACTGAACACCCTCCGGAATGGTTACTTCAGTCAGCAGTGCGCAGTCTTCAAACGCGTAATCACCAAAGGCCGTAACGCCGTCTTGAACGGTGTAGGCACCGGATTTGCCGCAAGGTACCCGGATCAGCTTTGTTTTGGCTTTGTCGAACAGCACACCGGATACGCTGCTGAAATTGGGATTATTTTTGTTGACGATGATCTTTTTCAGACTGCTGCAGCCGTCGAACGAACTGCCGCTAAGCCATGCAACATCTTTGGAAATCGTTACGCTTGTCAGCTTGATGCAGGTCACAAATGCATATCCCACATCTGTTACGCCATCCGGAACGGTGTAGGCACCGGAGAAACCGCCGGGCACCCGGAGCAGCTTTGTTTTGGCTTTGTTAAACAGCACACCGGAAACACTGCAGTAATTGGGATTATTTTTATTCACATTGATCGCTGTCAGGCTATAGCAATGGGAAAAATCGCAGGAGATATCCGTGACACCTTTCGGAACGGATATTTGCGTTAAACTTCCGCAATAATCAAAAGCCCAGGCGTCAATACAGGTAACGCCGCTTCCGATGGTGACATCGGTCAGACTGCCGCAATAACCAAAAGCATAGTAACCGATTCGGCTGACTCCGTTGCCGATGACGGCGCTTTTTAAGCTGGCACAGCCTTCAAAAATATTGTCGCCAATGACAGTGACACTGTCCGGGATCGCAATGCCGGTCAAACTGATGCACTGATAGAACGCTTTGGTTCCTATTTCGGTAACACTGTTGCCGATGGTGGCACTTTTCAGACCGACGCAGCCTTCAAAGGCAGAATAACCAATGGAGACCACACTGTCCGGAATATTGATGCCGGTCAAGCTGCTGCAACCAAAGAACGCACGATCCCCAATGCTGACAACCCCTTCCGGAATGGTAATGTCCGTCAAGTTGGCACAGTCCCGGAACGCTTTATAAGCAATGACCCTTGTAGCCGAATGAATGTGGCAAGATGTAATATCATCGGAAGCAGCTTTCACCAACACCACATAAGGGTTTGTTTGATTTCCCAGATACAGCGCGTTATCGTATTGATTAAATTCCAACGAGGAATAATAGGTACAGGTAAATGCATCCGTCCCTATGCTGGCAATGCTGTCCGGGATGGAAATTCTTTCCAGGTTTCTACATTCGTAAAATGCATGATAGCCTATGCCGGTAACGCCGTCCGGAATGGTAATACCGGTCAAGCTGCTGCAATAGGCAAAAGCAGCCTCACCGATGCCGATGACACTGCCGGGAATGGTAACAGCACTCAGGCTGCTGCAACCAAAGAACGCATAATCGTAAATCAGCCTCGTTTGCTCATAGATATTACAGGAAACTATTTCTACTGATGTGATGCGCATCAATACAACATACGGATTGTTCTTGTTTCCAAGGTATCGAGCATTGTCATATGTGTTATAGGTCAATTTAGCGCAATTCGCGAACGCATCCTCCCCAATTGTGGCTATGCTGTTTGGAATTTTCAGATCGGTCAGTCCGCTGCAGTCTGCGAACGCAGAATTTCCGATATCGGTAACGCCGTTAGGAATCGTGATAGAAGTTAATTTGCTGCAGTCTTGAAAAGCGATATGGCCAATGGCGGTTACGGGCTTTCCGTTATAGGTTGCCGGGATGGTCAGCGTGCCGGTGGCATTGGTATTACAGTCTGTGACGCTGTAGCTCTCGCCATCTTCATTCAGGGTAAAGGTCAAATCACTTTTTGTGGCCGCGCTGGCGTCCAGAGAAAGGCTGCACAGGCATACAGCCACCAGGATGGCCCACAGTGCGGCGGACGCTAAGGTCGTTAATAGTTTCTTGACTTTCAATACATTCATCTCCTTTATTGCCCTTATATGTAAAATTTATCATAATAAATTCCGTTTTGCAACAAAAATCCCCTACCTGTCAACTTTTTTAGCACAAAAGATTACACCATAAGAATATCAAATTTCAGTTTGCAGAGCAGATTGCCCTAACGGGCAATGGCATTCTTCGAATACCGGGGAAACGGATTGCCACGCCAGTGTGCGCACTGGCTCGCAATGACATATTGGTAGGTATTTATTGCCTTATTAAACAGGAAAACCGCTGATACGAAACATCTTTGCTCCATTTACAACAAAACAAAAAACCTAAAGCGGTGTCATTGCGAACCAGTGACCGATGTCACTGGTGTGGCAATCCGTTCTCTTGCAATGCGCAGCATTGCGCCGCCCGCAGGGCGGCAATTTGA
>JAFSET010000044.1 GCA_017435615.1 Oscillospiraceae bacterium
CAGCCGAAAACCGGCACTTTGGAATTTAGTGTGACGGCGGATAAGGCAGAGCATGAGATCATCCTTCCTGCCGGCACTGTGCTGGGCAGTTACACACTGGAAAATGACTTCGTGTTCTATACCCACGCAAACGGTCAGGTGGATACCACCAAGCCTATCCAGTATGTGAACGTTACCGGCATCAAAGCTTATAACTACCGGGAAGCCAACGCGGACTGGTACATTGTTTTGAATGTTGACAATGGGGCCTTCTCTCTGCCCTCCGCTTTGAAGCTGAACGCAACCGTGGACGGCGCAGCCGCCTCCGGCTGGTTCCAGGCTTCCACCGGTGCTTTGGAATTTAGTGTGACAGCCGATAAGGCAGACCACGAAATTATCCTTCCTGCCGGTACGGTTCTGGGCGACTACGTGCTGGAAAATGACTATGTGTTCTATACCCACGCAAACGGTCAGGTGGATACTACCAAGCCTGTGAAGTATGTGAACGTTACCGGCATCAATGCCTATAACTACCGGGAAGCCAATGCTGACTGGTACATCGTTTTGGCAGTTGATGATGCTGCGTTCTCCCTGCCCTCTGCTTTGAAGCTGAACGCAACCGTGGACGGCGTCGCTGCCTCCGGTTGGATCCAGCCGAAAACCGGCACTTTGGAATTTAGTGTGACGGCGGATAAGGCAGACCACGAAATTATCCTTCCTGCCGGTACGGTTCTGGGTGAGTATGTACTGGAAACCGATTATGTATTCTATACCCACGCAAACGGTCAGGTGGACAACGAAAAGCCTGTGAAGTATGTGAACATCACCGGCATCAATGCTTATAACTACCGGGAAGCCAATGCTGACTGGTACATTGTTTTGAATGTTGACGATGCTACATTCTCTTTGCCCTCTGCTTTGAAGCTGAACGCAACCGTGGACGGCGCAGCCGCCTCCGGCTGGTTCCAGGCTACCACCGGCACTTTGGAATTCACCATGAGTACTGATAAAGCAGAGCATGAGGTTGTGATCCCTGCCGGTACGGTTTTGGGCGACAGTATGCTGGGCGCGGACTTTACCTTCTATACCCACGCAGACGGCTCTGTTGACTTGGAGGATCCCACAGTAGACGAGCCGGCCTATCCCACGGTCAACCTGACTGTGCAGGACGAAAACGGACAGCTCGTTATGAGTCGCAGTGTAGCCTGGCACACCGACAGCATCGCTCTGGTGGAGCAGGAGCTGAAGGCTTCTGTTGCTGACGGCAAGGTGCTGCTGGGTTATGCTTCGGGTGATGCTTTGTACGCTTCTATCAGCAATATCGAAATTGCTGAAGGCAATGTGCTGGATATCACCCTGAAGACCCTGGAACTCGCAGTGCATACAGAGATCCGCCACGGCGAAAGCTTGGAGGATTCCGGCCTGCGTTTCGTGGCAGCAATGAATCAGCAAACCTATATGACCAAGGTGCTGCTGATCTCTGACGCAATGCAGACTCTGAACCTGGCCAACGCCCAGTGGAAGATCGGCAATCCTTACCACACAGAGGAAAAGCCCTTTATTGAGATCACTGCTGCAGACGGCACGACCTGCTACAGCATTGCTTTGACCAACATTCCTGCCGCAGATTACAACAAGACCTACTATGCCTGCGCCGGTGTGCTGGTAACATATGCGGATATCGGTCAGAACTATGTTTACACCGATGCTGTTGCTGCAACAGTGAACGAAGCCGCAGAAAATAACTGGATCAACACCGATATCCGGAACGTTTATGTGGACGGTGTTATGGTGCTGGATGCTGATGCCAACCTGATCGGCAACCGCAGCTATACGGTGAGCGTTTCCAATGACGCAAACGGCGAGTATGTGATCACCTACACCGGCAGCGACGCACAGGTGAGCGCTCTGACCATTGCCGGTCTGCGCTTCACCGCAGAGGATGGCGTTGTCTTCGGTGATGGAACAGTTACCGTTCCCAGTGGCCTGTTTGCAGCCGCCAAGCTGGAGCAGGAGCTGGTAGGCACCCAGGACAAGATGGACATTGGTGCCTACTACGGTCCTTCTGTCGGTACATTCCGTTATACGGAGTCTAACGGTACCGTAAATGATATGTCCGTAAAGAGAACCTACGATGCAGTCTATGCCGATGTGGAAGACTACTTCGGCGCGGGCTTCAATATCTGGATGGCTGAGGATTGGGTTTACGGCGGCACTCAGTACGGTGAAAACGATGCCTTCAGTGCACTGGATCTGGCAGCAGAATACTGCATCAACAATGGCCTGACCAACGAAGACATCAAGGTTCTGATTACCGACGGTTTCATCAACGGCTTGCTGGATGGCACCGATATGAACAACGGTGACCGCAATGCGGTTTCCCAGTATGCATCCATTGCAGAAAGCCACATCAACGCTTTGATCAGCTATAACCCTGTCGTCGATGGCGTTCAGGTCGGCACGCAGTATAACTGCTTTGCGGGCCTGCTGCTCCGGGATGAGCCTTACTACAACCATATGACCTACTATGCGCCCTGGTTCAGCTTCCTGGCAGCCGATGCCGATCAGACCGTGACGGTTACCGCCTGGAATACCAGCGGTGAGCAGATCAGCGGTGAGGTTTCCTGCCTTGGCATGTTGGAGAAGGGTTATACCCTGTACTTCTCTATGCTGGGTATGGGCGCGTCCAAGCAATCCATCGTTCCCAGCAGCACCAGTGCAAATCCCTGCTCTGAGGCAGAATATCTGGCGTATGTCAATCGGTTTGTAGACAATGTCAATGCCACCGTTTGGAATTACGAGAATATGGTCCTGGCATTTGATAACTACGGACTGTACACCGAGGCAAGCACCAGCTTTGCTTCTTCCACCATCAACTACACCGAGAAGATGAGCGCCAACTGGCAGCAGAACTATGCTCTGTTTGCCGATATCATCGAGAGCAAGGGCGGCAATGCTACCTTCGCAACCGCACTGCGTTCCGACGGTATGGCTCGCAAGAGTCTGGGCGGCTTCTGGAGCAGCAAGACCTGGAAGGAATTCCAGGCATTCGATGCAAGCTGGGGTGCAGAGGCCATCTCCATGCAGGCTTACACCGCTTTGGCGCATGGCTACAGCTACCTGAACTACTACACCTATTGGGAACCCACCAATCAGGCATACAAGGGCGAGACCTACACCGATGCTTGTGTGATGTGGGATGACAATATGACGCCGGTCAAGCAGAATATGTACTACTGGGTGCAGTCTGCCAATGCCGAGGTGCGTCAGCTTGAAAACCTGATCGCAAACTTCTCTTATGTAGAAACCGCTGCTATTGCAGCAGGTAGTAGCTTCTATACCGGAACCGGCAATGTTGGCGGTACGGATATGGGCGGTCTGTGGACAGCTTCTCAGTTGGCAGAAAACTCTGCCCTGGCAAGCATCTCCGCATCTGCAGATACCACAGCAGGCTATTTCAGCAAGGAAAACGGCCAGTTTAACGATATGTTCGTTCTGGTCAATATGAGCCACCCCAATCAGGCGGCAAGCGATACCGTTTCCATGACCTTTGATGAAGGCTTCTCCTGCGTCATCGTCTATTTGGACGGCGTAGCTTCTGTCTATCAGCTCCATAACGGTCAGTGCGATGTGACCCTGCCCAGCGGCGAGGGCGCAGTTGTCATTCCCGTAGCATAAACAATCTATACCGGGCAGGGTTTTTACCCTGCCCGGTCAGAGGATCACCAAAGCCGCCAACCGTCAAAATGCACGATCTACATCTTGGCTCCCACGTTTAAGAGGGGGCTGGCAAAAATCTTTGATTTTTGACTGGGGAGTTTTGTGCAGAGAAAGGAAACTCTTGCTGCACAAGGCATTTTGACTTACTGCGCAACACGCCCTCTGCCGTATCTATATACGCCGACGAGCGTGCGTTGCTTGTCTTGACGGCTTTGGTGGCCTCTGCTTGGCGTGGAAAATATAAGGAGAGAAAAATATGACTCCTAAAACTTTGGCAGCCATGATCGACTGCTCCCGAAACGGCGTGATGAAGCCGGAAAAGGTAAAGGAATTTGCCTTGATCATCAAAAATATGGGCTATAACGCCCTGATGCTTTACACAGAAGATACCTACGAAGTGGAAAATGAGCCTTATTTTGGCCATATGCGCGGTCGGTATACCATTGCCGAAATGCGGGAAATGGATGCCTATTGCTGCTCCATTGGAATCGAGCTGATCCCTTGTATCCAGGTGCTTGCCCATTTGGGGCATATCCCCCGTTGGGAGGAATACTGGGCACATATGGACTGTCAGGATGTGCTTCTGGTAGGGGATGAGCGCAATTACCGGCTCATCGACAATATGCTTTCCACAATTTCAAAATGCTTTACCACAAAGCGGATCCATATCGGTATGGACGAGGCCTTTTATTTAGGCACCGGCCGTTACCTACAGCAAAACGGTTACCGTGACCGTCTGCAAATTTTTGTTGAACACCTGAATCGGGTAAAACAGCTTACCGATCGGTATGGTTTCCAGCCGATGATGTGGAGCGACATGTTCTTCCGTCTGGCTTCGGAAGATAAAAAAATGCCGCCGGAGATTTTGCGGCAGGTTCCGGAGGGTGTGGAACTGGTTTACTGGGACTACAGTCCAAAGGAACAAAAACATTACGATGAAAATATTGCTGCCCACAAGCAGTTTCAGAATAACAAAACCGCCTATGCCGGTGCGGTGTGGACTTGTACCGGCTATGCCCCCAATCTGCGGCTGAGCCTGGATGCTGCCGATGCCGCAATGCGCAGTGTACGGGAAAATGGTATCGAAACGGTACTGGTAACCATGTGGGGCGACGATGGCAAGGATTGCTCCTATTTTGCCGGACTTTCCGGGCTGTTCGCGGCTGCCCAAATGGCAAAGGGCAATTTTGACCGGCAGGATATTGCGGAAAAATTCCAAAAGATGTTTGGCTATGGCTTTGAAGAGTTTATGAATTTAGAGCTTGCCAACATCACGGCGGAGGAGGAAAGCCACCGCCATAATCCCAGCAAGTATCTGCTGTTCAACGATCCGCTGCTGGGACTGTTTGATTATACGGTCCACAGTGAACTGAAAAGCCGGTATGCTGCCGCTGCCAAGGTGCTGAAAGCTTCTGTCAATGGCAGGCAGTATGATTACCTGTTTGATTTTCAGGAGAAGCTGGTGACCCTGTTAACCAGAAAGTGCGATTTGGGTCTGCGCTTGCGGAAAGCCTATCAAGCAGGTCAAAAGCACATTCTGCGGCAAATTCTGCAGGAAGAATTCCCTCCGATGGCACAGGAGGTACGGGCGGTATATGAGGCATACCGCACAGTATGGTATACAGAAAACAAGTCCATCGGCTTTGAATTGCAGGAGATGCGTTTCGGTGCGTTGATGCTGCGCAACGAAAACTGCGCCCGGCTTTTGCAGAATTATTTAGACGGCGTGATCCCCAAGGTTGAAGAACTGGAGGAGCAGCAGCTTCCCGGTCATTACGGTATGGAGGGGAAGGCGGAAACCTTTAATTCCTATTTGCAGACCATTTCTGCCAACGCCGACGCTTTTTAAGTTTTTGTCTGAAAAGAACACCAAGCGCATCCCATAGCTGCATAACGGCAGTTCCCCTGCCTTTGATCGGGATGGGGGGCTATGGTGGTGCGTGTAGCAAAATAGAAACCTGATGCTGCAAGCTGCGGCACAGGATCAAGAAAAAAGGAATTGATGCGTATGCTGCAAAAAGTCAAGGAACTGGCGGAGCGGTTGCAAACTGTGGAAAACCGGTGGAAGCCCATCCCTTTCTGGTCGTGGAACGGCAAGCTGGAAAAGGAAGAATTGAAAAGGCAGATCCGTTGGATGCGGCAGACCAACAACGGCGGTTTCTTTATGCACGCCCGCAGTGGATTAAAAACCCAATATCTGTCCGATGAATGGATGCAGTGTGTTGAAGCCTGTGCCGAAGAAGCGGGCGATATGCAGGCTTGGGTCTATGACGAAAACGGCTGGCCCAGCGGCTTTGCCGGCGGAAAACTTTTGGAAAACGCAGAGGATCGGGACCGCTATCTGAGCCACTCGGTGGGCAGCTTTGATTCAACCGCTACAGTCAGCTACTACATAGATAACGGCGTGCTGATCCGCACAAAAGTACCGGTGCGGGGAAAGACCCATTTGAACGTGACGGTCCATTCCTCTGCATCCACCGCGGATGTTTTAAATCCCGCTGTGACGGACAAGTTTTTAAAGCTGACCCACGAAGCCTACAGCAAGCGGTTCGGCGCGGAGTTTTCGAAAAAAATTGCTGGGTTTTTCACCGATGAACCCCAGTATCAGCGGTGGCACACACCCTATACAACCATGGTGGCAGACTATTTCCGGGAGCACTACGGTCAGGATATTTTTGACTATATCGGGCTTCTGTTTGTGGAGGCCCACGGCTATCGCACCTTCCGCTACCGCTATTGGCGCGCTATGCAGCAACTTATGCTGAACAATTTCAGCAAAAAGGTTTATGACTGGTGCGAGAATAATCAGGTCAAGCTGACCGGTCACTATGTGGAAGAGGTTTCCATAGGGTATCAGATTATGTGCTGTGCCGGCGTGATGCCTTTTTATGAATATGAGCATATTCCGGGAATTGACTGGCTGGGTGTGGATACCGATCATGAGCTTTCGCCCCGGCAGGTTGGCAGTGCCGCCTGTCAGTTAGGGAAGCAACAGGTGATTACAGAGACCTTTGGCTGCTGCGGTCATCAGGTCACGCCCCGGGATCTGCGGCGTATTTTAGGCTTCCAATATGTCAACGGCGTCAATCTTCTGTGCCACCACCTGATTCCCTATGTGGAAAACGGGCATTGCAAGCGGGATCATCCTGCCCACTACTCTCCTAAAAATCCCTGGGTTAAGGACTCCTTTGCGGACTTCAATCTGTATGTATCCCGTCTGAGCAAATTGCTTGCTTGCAGCATAGAGCCGGTCAATGTGGCACTGCTGCACCCCATCCGAAGCGGATACTTTGACTATAAGCGGGATTTGGGGCCGGGTAACGAGTTTGGTATCGGCCAGCAAGAAGAACTTTTTCGTCAGGATTGCCGGATGTTCTCTGCAAACTGTGTGGCGTACCACTTTATCGATGAAACGCTGCTTGCGAAGCACGGCTTTGTGGAAGGAAGTACGATCGGTTGCGGAAAATGCAGCTACGATTATTTGGTGCTGCCCCACGTTTTAACCATGGATGCTTCTACAGAAAAAATGCTGCGCCGGTATGTGGAAAACGGAGGCAAGCTGCTGATTTTAGGAGAAGCGCCCACTTATCTGGAGGGTGAGCCCTACTGCTACGATTATCTGCGCTCCAACTGCAGCTTTGACGACATCGTAGCTGCCCAGCCGGTGAAGGTCAGCAGCAGTCGTCATAGATTGTACTGCAGCTACCGTACATGGAATGATATGGATCTGCTGATGGTGCAAAATGCGGATGGGGAGAATTCCTATTGGCAAACCTTCCGGCTTGGGGAAGATATCCAATCTTTTATGAAGCTGGACCTGGACGATCTGTCTGTAACCCAGGTGCCGCTAACCGTGAAGGTGGAAGCAGGAGAGACCTTGCTGCTGATTCCCAGTACAGAACCGGTAGAGCCTTGTCAGGTATATAAAGAAGTCTCGTTTGCTTTGGATCAGGCAGAGGTCTCCTTCCGCGACAACTACCTGACCTTGGATATGGTGCGCTATTCCTTCGACGGTGTGGATTTTTCCCATCCCTATCCCTGCCGCGGCCTGTTCCAAAAGCTGCTTTGGGAGCGCTACGAGGGCGATCTGTACTTAAAATATGATTTTACAGTCCGGGATCTGCCGGAGCAGATATCCTTACTGGCAGAAACCTGTTCTGTCGGTGAGCAATGGTTCAACGGAAAACCCTTGACTGTGACAGCCAAGGGAGAACCGACTGAGCATACCTGGCAGGCGGATATTACGAACTTGATCCGACTGGGTGAAAATGATTATACTGTCAAGATCCACTGGCATCAGAACGAGCAGGTTTACTACGCACTCTTTGGCGAAAATGTTACCGAGAGCCTGAAAAACTGCATTGTTTACGATTCCGATCTGGAAGCGGTGTACCTCAGCGGCAAATTTGGCGTGTATGCCCGGAAGCCATTTGCCGACGACGGACAATATACCTTCGGAGAGGAGTTTTACCTTGGAAAAACGCCCCAAAAGGTGACCGAGCCGGTCACAGAGGGATTTCCGTTCTTCCGGGGAAAGCTGTCTGTCTGTCAAACAGTTTCCCTGGAAGAGGGTGTCACCCATCTGCGCCTGAACGGCACGTATCAGTCTGCGGATGTGTATATCAACGGACAGCATGCGGGAAAATTGCTGTTTGACCGGGTGATCGATATTCGTCCTTACAAAAAAGACGGCGAAAATGAAATAAGCGTTGATTATATCATCAGTAACCGCAATCTGTTGGGACCGCATCACTATATTGACAAATCCAGCAGAAATTCCGTAGGCCCCTATGTTTGGGATCTGAGCAATGACTGGGTGAAGGACGAAAAAACCGGCTACCGCAGCAGCTACGAGTTTATTAAGCTGTGTGCAAATTAAAAAACAGGATTAGGAGAAATGACCTATGTCAGAAATATTGGAGATCGTGATGATCGTAAGCTTTGGCGCGTCCTGGCCGCTGAATGTGATGAAATCCTACAAAGCCCGTACAACAAAAGGAAAAAGCCTTTCCTTTCTGTGCCTGATATTCTTCGGCTATATCGCAGGCATTGCATCCAAGCTGATGAATGAGACGTATATGGCAGCGTTTTCGGAAAAATGGTATGTGCTGTTTTTCTATGTTTTGAACCTTGTGATGGTTGGAGCCGATCTTGTTTTGTATTTTAGAAATAAAGCGCTGGACAAAAAAGGAGAAGTGTTATGATCAAGAAAGCAGATATTGTGTATAACAGCCATGGACAATTGCTGGATGTTTATTTGCCGGAAGGAAAGGTCAATGCGGTGTTTTTGTATATCCACGGCGGCGGCATCGAGGCTGGCTCCAAAAACGACGGCAATTATTTTGCGGCGTTGCTGGCAGAGCAGGGCATCAGCACGGTGAGCATCAACTACCGTATGTACCCGAATGCTCAGTTCCCGGATTTTGTTGAGGATTGCGCCGATGCGGTGGCATGGGTGTTCCGGAATAAGGAACTTTTTGGCGGCTGCGACAAGGTATTTGCAGGCGGCTCCTCCGCCGGCGGCTATCTTTCCATGATGCTCTGCTTTGATAAACGGTATCTGGAAAAGCGCGGGATCCATCCTATGGATATTAGCGGCTATGTTCACGATTCCGGTCAGCCCACAACCCATTTCAATGTTCTGAGGGAGAAGGGTCTGGATGTTAGAAGAGTGATCGTGGATGAAACTGCTCCGCTGTATTTTATCGGCTTAGAGAAAGAATATCCTCCCATGCTTTTGATCGTTGCCGATCAGGATATGGAAAACCGCTATGAGCAGACGGTGCTGGTGCGCTCTACCATGGAGCATTTCGGATACGATCTGAGCAAAGTAGAGCTGAAGCTGATGCACGGCAGACATTGCGCCCATGTCAGCGCGGATAACGAGCAGGGCGAGAATGTTTTGGGCACCATTGTTCGGGATTTTATTTTGAAAGTGATTTAAACATTGGCTTAAAATGTCATGCAAGAAAGGAGAATTTATTATGACTTTTTCTGATAAGAAAACAATACGGACACAGATATGCCTCGTGTTGGTGGTGTGCCTGCTTTTCGGCATGGTTCCTTTTGGCGCACTTGCAGCTACGCAAGAGGTATCGGTCACAGGCGTCAGTGCCTATAACTTCCGCGGCAGTGACTGGTTCATTATTTTGGATGTAGATCAGGCGGACTTTGCCCTGACCCAGGTGGCCGGGCTAAAAGCAACCATGGACGATACCACTGCTCAGATCTGGTTCCAAAGCAACAGTGCCATGGGTGTGGCTGCCGGTAAGGTTTCCTTTGTGCTGGAAGCGGATAAGGCCGAGCATACCGTAACCTTTCCTGCCGGAACGGCATTGGGAGCGTATACACTGAAGGAAGACTGTGTATTCTGTACCCACGCAGACGGCAGTGTGACGGTGAAGGAGGCAGCAGAGCCTCCTGTGGAGGATGCATACACATTCCAAATTACCGGTATTGTGGCGTACAATTATCGCAGCGCCAACAGCGACTGGTATGTCATTTTGCAGACAAATCGCCCCGATTTTAGCCTGGATGCGGTGGCATCCCTAAGAAACCTGGGTGTCACCTCCGACGGTGCCGCTGTCGGCGGTTGGTTCCAAATCAATACGGATAATCCCGGCCAATTGGGCTTTAGTCTTTCTGTAGATAAGGCCGCGCATACCATCGTGCTGCCTGCCGGTCTGGAGCTGGGGGGCTACACCCTGGAAAAGGATTTCGTATTTTACACCGATGCTGCCGGTCATATCACAATGGAAGAAGAGCCGGAGCCTCCCGTGGAGGATGTATACACATTCCAAATTACCGGCATTGTGGCGTATAATTATCGCAGCGCCAACAGCGACTGGTATGTCATTTTGCAGACAAATCGCCCCGATTTTAGCCTGGATGCGGTGGCATCCCTAAGAAACCTGGGTGTC